>NZ_DAMDAY010000007.1:0-24147 GCF_032093475.1 Lysinibacillus sp.
GAGATTGCTCTTTTTTTCACTACTTATTTAATTTAAGGAATCGTTTCTTACCAATTTGTATCACATCATCATTCATTAGGACGCGCGAAAGGTCATCTAGCGCTAATTTTTCTCCATTCAAAGATACCCCATTTTGCTTGATTAACCGTAAAAACTCACTTTTACTTTGAATATAATCCATTGCCACTAATTGGGGAAGGATATCCTCTACCCTTTCCTTATCAATCTCTAAGAGTAAAACGGGAATGTTTTTCGGTATTTCCTTTCGTTGAAATGCTGCTTCAAAGTAAGTTCTCGCTTCCTTCATTGCTGCAACTCCATGGTATAAAGTCGTTATCACTTCTGCTAATCGCAATTTCAGATCGCGGGGATTCTCTCCCTTTTGAAGTTTATCTTGAATGGCCTGCACTTGTAGTGGGTGCTCATCCGTTGCTAATTCGAAATATTTTACGATTAATGCATCAGGTACTTCCATCACCTTTTTAAACATCATTTCAGGTGCTTCATTGACACCAATATAATTACCTAAACTTTTACTCATTTTTTCAATGCCATCTAATCCCTCCAGTAGTGGCATAAAAATGGCAATTTGTTTTTCTATCCCTCGCTGCTTTTGTAAGTTTCGCCCCATTAATATATTAAACGTTTGGTCTGTTCCCCCTAGCTCAATATCAGCCTCTAGCTCCACCGAATCATATGCTTGCATAAGGGGGTAAAAAAATTCATGCATGCCAATGGGTACGTGCTGCTTGTAACGTTTCTGAAAATCCTCACGCTCTAAAAGTCGAGCAACAGATGTTGTGGCTGCTAGCTGAATGACTTCTTCAAACGACAGCTTTGCTAACCATTCACTATTAAAACGAACCGTTGTCTTGTTCTTATCTAACACTTTAAAAATTTGCTCACAATAGGTTTGGGCATTTTTCTTCACTGTATCGTCATTTAAGGCTGTTCGCCCTTTTGCTTTACCTGTAGGATCGCCAATTCGTCCTGTAAAATCACCGATAACAATAATTGCATGATGACCTAAATCCTGCATTTGCTTAATTTTTCGAAGAACGACTGCGTGACCTAAATGAATATCTGGTGTGGATGGATCAAGTCCTAATTTAATTGTTAAAGGCTGCTGTTTTTTAAATGATCGTTCTAATTTTGCACGTAATTCCTGCTCATCAACGATTTTATCGACACCTTTCTTGATGATCACGAATTGCTCCTCTGGTGTTAAAAACATACAAAACATCTCCTTGTAATATTAAAAATTAATATTGCAAGATCTATAAGAGTTACTTGGGAACCATTAGGAAATAATATCCTCACTTTGTTTAGTTCGCTTCAAACACAAAAAAACGCCTTTAGGATTATTCCTAAAGGACGTTCATGAACGTGTTACCACCTTTTTTCGAGAACTACTCACATAGCTCTCCTCTAAAAGTACAGCCGAAGCGATACCCCTGCAATGATTACGGATGCAACTCCGTCGTAGCCTACTAAATTTTCGGTACGCAGCTCCAAGATGTATTCACTTTAATATCCCTTGCGCCTCTCAACGTCCGGCTACTCTCTGTCAGTTCCATTAAAGTTACTCGTTCTTTTCCATGCCTTTACTCTTATACTCCGAAATGCGAAAAACAAATCTTCGTTATGCAGATATTTACACTTATTATAATCATATATCCCCTTTTGTCAATAATAATGTAAAAAAGAGAGACCTCGTCATGAGATCTCTCTAATATGATTATTTAACTGAATCCTGCTTTAAATTACCTGTTTTTTCATCATAGAAACGAAGCAAGTCACCATTAATAATCGCATCAGAATTTTCTAGCTCCATTGTGGCACGATCAGCATATGATTGACATGGCTCACCTTCTATTTCTTCGCCAGTTGCTTTGTCATAGCAAGCTTCACCAGCATAAACGTATTTATCTGTGATAAAGCGTCCATCACGGAAAATAACAAAGTCCTCATGCTCTGGAGAGAATAAATCTGCCCCCATTTGCATATCTTTTGACGTTTCTACGCCAAGAAGGTGTAAGATTGTTGGACGTAAATCCATTTGTCCTGAAATCTCTGTCATTTCTTTACCATCACCAGATCCTGGGATATGGATGAATAAAGGTACTTCTTGCAGTAATGCATTATCAAATGGTGTGATTTGTTCTTTCCCTAAATATTGTGCCATTGCTTTATTATGGTTTTCAGAAATACCATAATGGTCACCATACATAACGATAATAGAGTTATCATAAACACCTTGATCTTTTAACTGTTGGAAGAAATCTTTTAGAGCTTCATCCATGTAGCGTACTGTTTGGAAGTAACGATTTAAAGTACCAGAGTTCGAATCATATTCAGGAATCATAATATCTTCCGGGTCCAATGTAAATGGATAATGGTTCGTTAGCGTGATCAGTCTTGAATAGAATGGCTGTGGCATATCTTTCATTAAATTAGCTGATTGCTCTAAGAATGGAGTATCTTTCATACCCCAGTTTACAGCTTGCCCTTCTTCAACCGTATATGAATCTATATCGTAAAATTTATTGATTTTTAATGATTGATACATCATGTCACGGTTCCAGAAAGATTTATTATTCGGGTGCATAACATTTGTAAAGTAACCATTTTCTCCAAGGCGTTCTGCCATTGAGTTATACGTATTTCCACCATGCGTGAAAAATACTGCTCCACGGCCTAAACCAAACAAGGAGTTTTCTAAAATAAACTCTGAGTCAGATGTTTTTCCAAGGCCTGTTTGGTGATAGAAATTACTGAAATAATACGTATCTTTATCTTTTGTTAAAGAGTTTAAGAATGGTGTCACTTCATGACCATTCATATCATTATTAATGACAAAGTTTTGTAAGGACTCCATAGACACAACAATTAAGTTGCGACCTTTATATTTCCCAAACATTTCTGGGTTAATGGCTGCCTGATTTGAACGAATATAGTTATTTACTTCAACTAGTTCACTACCATCCGCTAACGCACGTTGCGCAGATGATTTCGATTGAATATAAATGTCATACAAATGGTAATTGTATGTACCAATATTCTTCACTAATAATTCGCGGTCAAAACTACGTGTTAGTAATTGTGGACGCTCTGTTTCTGCTAATCCTAAATTTAAAAATGTCATTGCTACTGCCAATACAAAGAAAGCACGTCGGAACTCAACATTCACTTTAAATGCTTCTTTCATTTTTGGTAAAAATTTATTTGCTAAGATTAAAATAATGACATCAACGAAATATAATACATCCCAAGGTTCAACAATGGCTGCTACGGACGTTCCTAAGTCACTAAAGTTGCTTGTTTGGAATAATACTGGCAGCGTAATAAAGTCATTGTAGAATCGATAGAACGCTACATTTCCGTATAAGACAATGGACAAAATAACGCTGACCGTTATCAGATAACGATTTCTAGCTTTTGCTGATTTAAAAAATAGTGATAAACCATACGTAAATAGCAAAAAGCTTAATGGATTAATAAACAAAATAAATTGTTGCATGGCATTTTCAATTTTCATCTCGAAGCTTGTGTGGTAAACAATGACCGTTTTGATCCATGTTGCTATAATTGCTAGTATCATAAATGAATGTTTAGGCCACTTTATTGATTTCATTCCTAACATCCTCCCTACTTCCTTACAAAAAAATAATAATTTTTTACATTTTGTTACGGAAACAAAATATATCTTAAACTTTTTTTTACAGATAATCAACACATATCTGCCTGAAATTTTTTTCTCCTGCTCTTCTATGCGTCTCCTTGCTGTTCTATGCGCCAGATATCTATATATACGTTTTGAATTGTAAAAAGTTTCGTAAAAACACAAAAACAGCGGAAATCCACTGTTTTAAGAATATTACATACATGTTACATTAACTTTACAATACCCATTTACATGATATTTCAAACATTACTTTTTATTCTCTTCCATACGAAGTCTTGTTGTTTCTTGTCGAATGAGTAGTAATGCCATTTGATAATCTTTTATGTCTAGTACATTTGCTTTATAAAGCTCGCGTATTTCATCCTCCATTAACATCAAATCGCCAATCGGATCCCGCGTATAAATATAAGTACCATAGGTTTTCAAGAGTTCATAAATATCTAACATTTTATCCATTTTCGTTCGCTCCTCGTTGTCCTAGACAATCAATACGTTTTGAGGGTGTCACAATGATGTCTACTGGGCAATCATGTTCTTCGGTAGGAACACGATCAATGATTTGCTCATCAAAGAGCATGGACAGTAGCTTACCCTTTTTATAGTTTAATACATAGCGATCATAATAACCACCGCCATAGCCGATTCGATAGCCATATCGGTCAAAAACTACGCCTGGAACAAGGATAACATCCATTTCATTTGCGTCAACAAACTCACATCTTTCTGGAATAGGCTCACGCAAATGCATATATACAGTTTCAAGTTGGGCAAAAGAGTCAATTGCGTAAAATGACATTTCTCTTGTTTTCGGGTGGCATTTTGGAACAGCAACCTTTTTACCAAGTTGCCATAATTCCTCAATTAGAAGAAATGTGTCGACTTCTGGCTTATTTGAAATGGTCAAACCAATTGTATTTGCTTCTATTATATATGGTTCCTGTAGCACCTTTTTAACTATAGCTAAAGATTGACTATGATATGTATTATCGCTCATTGTCGAGAGTGCTTCTTTCACCTTGTTACGTAAAGTTGTTTTATCCATCCAGGCTACCTCCTATATAGTAAAACTTGAATCAACTTAGAGTCTTTCCATCAAAATGGTTTCCTAAAATGTAGAAAGCCAAAACCACTTGTGGTTTTGGCTTAATGAGCGATTACTTAGTTTCACGGTGAAGAGTGTATTTCTTCTCGCGAGAGCAATATTTTTTAAGTTCAAGACGCTCTGGATTGTTACGCTTGTTCTTTTTAGAAATGTAGTTACGTTCGCCGCAATCTGTGCAAGCTAAAGTAATGTTTACGCGCATCATTAACCCTCCCACTCTATATCAAGAATTTAAATTTGAGCATGATTTATACGACTAACCTATTATAACATAAACTGAAAAAAAATCTACCTTCATTTCATATTAACTTTGCATATGGTAAAATATCTTATAATTACATACTACATTGAGGTGAAACTATTGGATTTATCCATCCTATTAATGAGTATCGGGATTCTTCTGATCATCATATCGTTCTTTTTCAAAAATAGTTCACAAAAAATCGAGAAAGATGTCGAAGAATTATCCATCTCTATATTTCAAGAAACGAATAATTTAAAGCGTCGCATGAAAATTGTCGAGGAAGAACTTTTATTAGAGCCTGAGTTCCAAGTGAAATCAAAATCAGCACCTAGCCCTCAGCAAGTACAAAGTCCTAAGGTTCAACAAATGATGCAAGCTGTTCAACAGGCTGCACAAGCTTCAAAGGTTACATCAGCAACAACGCAGACTAAACCCATTCATCAAATTATCGTTAGTCAGGTTCACGAATTAAATAAACAAGGTCTTTCTGTAGCAGAAATTAGTATCCGTTCTAATTTAACAGAAGAGCAAGTTCGCCAAGTGATTGCAAACGGAGGTCGATGATTGATGAACAAGTCTGCCATCCGCGCATTCGGTATTGCAATTTTTCTTGTCGGGGCTTTGCTAGCTCTCGCAGGCCGCTATGATGTAAACATTGGTCTTCCTATGAAAGATTCTCCTAATCTGCAACAAGTAGAAGAACTGCGAATGAAGTTAGATAAGGCAAATAAAGAAATTGCCTCATTAAAGGAACAATTAAAGCCAGTACATAAGACTGAAGAAACTTCTTCACCAGATGCTTCTGAACAATCTGCTGATAAAACTAACACTGATGAGAAGATGATGACACTGCAAATATATAGTGGGATCACACCGTATATTGTTGCACAAAAGCTTGAGGATGGTGGCATCATTACAAATAGTGTTGAGATGGAGCTACTACTCGCAAACGCAAAATATGCTCGAAGCTTACAGATAGGCTCCTATGAGGTCAACTCTTCCATGACTCTTGAAGAAATTGCAAAATTAATCACAGGCAAAAAACAATAATATTAAAGCTGTCGCCAAATGAAGCGACAGCTTTTTTCTGTATCATTACGCTATATTTTCTAAAAAGGCTTTCATCATGATACTGCCTTCTTTTGTGCCAATGGATTCTGGGTGAAACTGCAGTCCATAAAGAGGGTATTTTTTATGTTGAATCGCCATAATTTCCCCATCATCACCTGCTGTAGCAATAATGTTGAAATCTTTGTGCAATGTCTGTGCTTCAATAATTAGGGAATGATAACGCATAACCTCAATGTCTCCATTTAGTTGTGCAAATAAGCCCGTATTCTTATACTGAAGCGGTGACAGCTTTCCATGCATAATGTTTTTGGCTTGCACAATATTTGCCCCGAAAGCCTGCCCGATCGATTGATGGCCAAGGCAAATACCTAAAATAGGGAATTTTCCATGTAGCTCCTTAATCACATTCACAGTAATACCCGCTTCAGCCGGCGTTCCTGGTCCTGGGGATAAAATAATAGCTTCGGGTGACATTTCTTGAATTTCTTCTATTGTAATAGCATCATTTCGAACGACTGTGACACTTTTACCAAGCATACTGATTTGTTGAAATAGATTGTAGGTAAAGGAATCATAATTATCAATTAATAAAATCATTTTCTTACCTCCAATAGCGCACGAGCTTTATTAAGTGTTTCCTCGTATTCCGACAATGGATCTGAATCATAGACAATTCCAGCCCCTGCCTGTACATGTGCTTGTTGATCTTTAATAATCATTGTACGAATAGCAAGTGCCAAATCCATATCCCCTGTAGTTGAAATATAGCCTACCGCTCCCGCATAGACACCACGCTTAATCGATTCTAATTCATTTATCAGCTGCATGGCACGAATTTTAGGTGCCCCTGACACCGTCCCAGCAGGTAGAGATGCTCGTAAAACATCTAGAATGTGGAGGTCATCTCGTAGTTCCGCCGTTACCTCTGAAACAATATGCATGACATATTTATAGCGTTCGATAGTCATGTATTTCATAAGCTTTACGGTACCAACTTTGGCAATACGCCCTAGATCATTGCGCCCTAGATCCACTAGCATTCGGTGCTCTGCTATTTCCTTTTCGTCCTCTAACAAAGCTTTTGCAATTACTTCGTCCTGTACTGTTGTCTCACCGCGAGGCTTTGTACCTGCTATTGGGTTCGTTGTAACCATACGATTTTTAACTTTCACAAGACTTTCAGGGGAAGTTCCTAAAATAATATAGGAACCAAAATCCATGTAAAACATATACGGTGATGGATTAGATGTACGTAATTGACGATAAAGTGAGAATGGGGAGCCTGTAAATGGTGCTGAAAAGCGTTGTGATAGCACAATTTGGAAAATATCGCCTCTTAAAATATGCTGCTTAGCTCGATCCACCAAAGAGACAAATTGCTTCTTTGAAAGCATTGGCTTAAAAAGTAGTTCATCCACCTGCAATGCCTCAAAGGTCGTACCTGCACAAAGTTGTTGCTCCATCGTTGCAATAGCGTTCTCCATTTCTGCTAATGAACGTCCCTCCTGAAATAGATCAATTGAAGCTAACGTAATTTCCTGTGTTAGATGATCAAAGACAATGAATGTATCATAGAAAAATACATGGACATCTGGCATCACTAATTCATCCTGTAAATATTCTCCGATTTTTTCCGTATAAAAAGCTGTTTCATAGCCAAAATAACCGATGGCTCCACCAAAAAAGGCAAAGGGATAGCTTTCTTCATGGAAGGGTATGACTTTCTTTAATTTATCGAGTACATTCCCCTTTGATTTGTCATTTTCTTGTCCTTTGGAAAAGTAGAATTCTTCCTTGTTTCCTTTTAATTCAGCTACTGGATTAAGGGCGATAAAAGAATATCTTCCACTTTCCTCATGCTTAGCTGATGATTCGAACAACATTTTATGCTGCCCTGTAAGTGATTGATACACAGAGATAGGGGTCATCATATCCCCCTGTAAAACTTTCATGGCGTACTTTCTAACCTCAACTGTCATACTCTTCTCTCCTTCTCTAAGCTCTGCTCTTCTACACCAATATATCTTGATGTCTCAAGAAAACTCTGTTACATTCGATTGAGACATCATCTTGATTCAACGGTTGCTTAAAATCCGGATGCAAATTAAGTATTGATCTCCCTCATAAAAGGAGGAAATCTATTATACCTGGCATCATCATTTTCGGAACTAATATTACTGAATCAAAATAAAAAAGGCCTCTCCATCACAAAAGGACGGAAAAGCCGTGGTGCCACCTTCATTGGTCTTTTAGCAAGACCCTCTCTAAGCCTTATAACGTAGGCACACGCTAATCCATACTTGTAGTTCAGGATTAGAGCTCCGAAGTCCATTCACTATTCGTTTGTACTAGTTTCCACCAACCACTAGCTCTCTATGACAAATCAATAATAGTTACTATTCTTCATCAAAGCTGATTTCTAGCTAATATTGTAAAGCAAACTATCACACAATTCAATTTATTTTTGCTTTATAAATCGTTATCCTCTGGAGAGGACGCTAACGTAATTGAAAAATCCTCCACTATTTGACGAATGGCGAATAAAATATCCTGCCGTACTTCCATCATAATAGCTGTGTCGTTCGTTGCGATAAAGAAACGTATGAGCACACGATAACAATTATGATGAAATTCATCAATATAAACATGAATCATCTCTTTCTCTGTTTGAGCATGTAAATATATTTCCTTATGCATAGCCGATAAAGCGCCACGGATAGTATCCTCATCATTTTCTGCAGCTATATAGAGAAATTGTTCGCATTTTCTTTTTTCTCGTCTCGATAAATTATAAATTGGTCGATTGACTAAATAAGAATTCGGTACATACACAAGCCCTTTATCTCCTGTTTGGATTAAGGTACTTCTAAGATTGATATCTTCAATTGTCCCTTCGATTTTCTGATCTTCAGTCGCTATCCAATCCCCAATTTGGAATGGATTATCTAATGCTACGGACATGCCCCCAAACACATGAGCTAATGTATCACGAATCCCAAAGGCAATCGCTACTCCTGTTAAACCAATCCCTGTTAAAAAACCATTGAGATTGAAATTCCATAACGAAGCAATCGTAAACATAGCAAAAATCATAATAAGTACTTTACCAATTCGTAGAAAAAACGGTAATAAAACATTCTGATCCTCTTCACTCGTTAGTTCAAATGGCTGCTTCGTATAAAAATGTAATACATCGTAAACACCTTTAAAAGCAAAAAACACCATAAGAGATAGGACAAAGTTTTTTGTTGATTTATGCGTAAACAATGGGACTTCTATTAGATATGATAGACTTAGAACAATGACAGCCGTCATAAACGCAAAGCCAATTGCTTTACTAAACTGGGCTAGCACATTTGCTTGGAAATGTCGCTGACGATTTCTTAGAAATGTTACAACACGGTTAATAATTTTTTTAATGACAAATCGTTGAATAAGCCAACCAACTAGACAAATGATGATCGCAATCAAGACATCCATCCATGTCGGGACTGTAAATTTAGGTAAAAACCAATGTAATGAATCCATGTATTTCTCCTTTAAAGTACCTATGTATCTCCAACAAAAAGGAGCTGACCTGTAGTAATAATGGCTAGCCCCCTTTTGTTATTGTATTGCATCATCCGCAAAAAAAGCCTTACTAGCAAACCAAAATTGCTGTTTATTAAAATTATGTTCCTGCATCGCAATGACTGAAAATTCAGCATGGTATTTTTGCTTCATTTCCTCTAGCATGATTTTCGTTTGCTTCCCTACTAAATGCTTTCCATCAATGGGCGTTCCTTCTGTAAAAATGATAACTTCTGCTTGAGCACCAAGTTGATTTTCCTGCAGCAACGCTTTAACAAACTGCAAAACAGGCAAAATAGCAGCCTCTCCCTTTGCCTTATATTCGATAAAGCTTTTAAAATCAGCTAAATTTAAATGTCCATTTTCAAAGCGGTAATGAACATGTATTTGCTGATCATAAGGGACAATATATAAATCGCGACTTTCACGATGTGCATTCATAAATAATGGCAAAATCATGCTTTTACAAAGCTCTGAGTAAACAGCCATCCCTGTAGTTTGTTCCAAACAAATAATTAACGGACCAGGCTCTTGCTTATACTCATGAAATGGAACATAAAACACATTTCCACTTTTCAACGTTTGCTGCTTGAGCTTTTGACGTCTGAGCTCTGACCATTTGTGTTCATAATACAAACGTTGTTCACGGCCATCAGCTAAGCGTTCAGCTTTCTCAATAGGAGGGATATTTTCTCTTATTTCATGCATAATATCTGCCAATTCAAGTGCAAATGCTGCCATATTTCGTAAAGGCTCACTCTTGAAAAAGTAGTCGATGAAATAACGTTGCTCCCTGTCGTTTAGTTCTTCAAGATGTAGATTTTCATACAAAAAATGTAAATAGTTACATTGCTCTTCTGTCATGTCCAAGTTCAATTTTTCTATGAGTGATTGTATCGGATTTTTCACGTAGCAGCACCTCCAAAGCACCACATTTTTTGGATAATGTCTATAGTATAACCAAAAAATTTTTTTGACAATACAAATACGCTCGTTATATTGACGATACTAAAAAAACTTGGTTGCTCCTACAAGTGAACTTTTGTCCAAATAAAAAGAAGAGCTTTATTAGCAGCTCTTCCCCCTTAATTATTTAATTCATAATGTTTGCCTTTGACTAAGTAAAATAGATGTTCGGCAATATTTGTGGCATGGTCAGCCGAACGTTCTAAATAGCGGCAGATAAATGTGAGATGTGTAATTTGAGAAATATGTGCCGGATTTTCTACACCAGCGCGAAGTAAAAGTGTAACCGTTGCACCATATAAATCATCCACATAGTCATCTAATTCAGCAATTTCTTTAGCACGCACTGTATCTTCTTCTGTAAAGGCCTTCATGATACTCTCTAACATTTCTACTGTTTTATTACACATTGTTTGCAAATTAGTCATCGGAAATACTATAGGTTCTTTGCCAATTCGAATGGCTTCTTTAGCGATGTTGACTGCATAATCGCCCACTCTTTCCATATCGGATGCTGCTTTTACAAGGACCATTAAACGGCGTAAATCTGTTGCCACTGGTTGCTGCTTAGCAATCATTAAAATAACATGATCATTTATCGCTTCTTCAAGACGATTAATCACTAAATCATCTTCTAAAATTTTTAAGGCTTTTTCTAAATCCTGCTCTACTAAAGCTTCAAACGCTGTTTTTAATGCTAGGATACTACTGTTGGCAAGGGCCACAAATTGTCCCTGCACTTCTTTCAGCTCTTGTTCAAAACGCTCACGTACTACCATCTATTGCTCCTCCTTAGCCGAAACGTCCTGAAATATAGTCTTCCGTACGTTGATCTGCTGGTGTTTGGAAGATGATATCCGTTTTATCGTATTCTACTACTTCTCCGCTAAGGAAGAATGCTGTACGATCGGAAATACGTGCAGCTTGTTGCATGTTATGTGTCACGATAACAATTGAATAATCCTGCTTCAGCTCTTGCACAAGCTCTTCTACTTTTAATGTAGAGATTGGGTCTAATGCGGATGTTGGTTCATCCATTAAGATGACATCTGGTTCAATCGCTAAGCAACGAGCAATACAAATACGTTGTTGCTGACCACCTGATAAGCCATAAGCATTTTGATTTAAACGATCTTTTACTTCATCCCAAATTGCTGCGCCACGTAGCGACTTCTCAACAATTTCATCCAGAATTTTTTTATTCTTAATACCGTGGATTCTTGGTCCATATGCAATGTTATCATAAATAGATTTTGGAAACGGATTAGGTTTTTGGAACACCATTCCTACACGTGTTCTTAATTCCTCAACCGTATAATTTTTATCTAAAATATTACGTTCACGATATAAAATTTCACCAGATGTACGAACACTTGGTACAAGCTCGACCATTCTGTTTAACGTTTTCAGATACGTCGATTTACCACAGCCAGAAGGCCCAATAATCGCCGTTACTTCATTTTCATAGATGCTTAAATTAATATCCTTCAAGCCATGATGATCGCCATACCATAAATTTAAATCACGTGTATCATAGACAATACTTTTGGCCACTTCCGCAGCAGGCTTAGTTGTCGCTCGAATCGGTTTAACAATTGTTTTTTCACCTTTTAAATCTAGAACCATAAGGTCACCTCATTAATAACGTTTTTGGAATTTATTTCGAATAAAGATGGCAATTGAATTCATCAATAGCAGGACAGTCATGAGCACTAAAATACCTGCGGCTGCCACATACTGAAAGGCTTCTTGTGGTCTTTTTGCCCAATCATAGATTTGCATTGGTAAGGCTGTAAATTGACTCAATAAACCGTTCGGTAAAAACTGAAGGATAACTGGAATCCCGATAACAACAAGTGGTGCTGTTTCTCCAATGGCACGAGACATTGCTAAAATACTGCCTGTCAGAATACCTGGAATTGCAGCAGGTAGCACAACACGTAAAATCGTTTGCCATTTTGTTGCACCCATACCATATGAAGCTTCTCGTTGCTCATTCGGTACAGCACGAATGGCTTCCTGTGCAGCCACAATGATAACAGGTAAGATTAATAAACTCATTGTTAACCCAGCAGCTAAAATACTTTTACCTAGACCCATCATACGTACAAAAATTGTTAACCCTAGCAAACCAAAAACAATGGAAGGTACACCTGCTAAATTCGATATATTCATTCGAATAAAGTCGTTGATTCTATTTTTCTTTGCATACTCTTCTAAATAAATTGCAGTACCTACACCTAAAATAATCGATACAGGTGCAACAACTGCCATTAACCAAAGCGAACCTATTAAAGCTGCCTTGATCCCTGCCTTATCTGCAAACCTCGATGCAAAATTCGTTAAGAAATCAATATTTAAGTAATCAATTCCTTGTGTCACGATGCGATATAACAAAATGGCTAATGTCACAAGCGCAAACGTAGTAGCTAAGAAAAATAATGCTTTCCAAACTTTATTGAATGTAATACGCTTTGACATTCGTTTCATGACGACTGTATCATCCATATAACGCATGCTAGTAAACCTCCCTGAAGCGTTTAGAAATATAGTGAGCAAGTAAATTCATTACTAGCGTAAAGATAAATAATGTAAATCCTACTGAATAAATAGAGTAGTAAATAGTTGTACCATAGCCTGCATCACCAGTTGAAACTTGTACAATGTATGCAGTCATCGTTTGAATGGAATCCGTTACATTGAGATCAAATTTCGGTGTAGAACCACCCGCAAGAGATACGATCATCGTTTCTCCAATTGCCCGGGAAATAGCTAATACAACTGAAGCTACAATTCCAGATAGTGCTGCTGGTAATACGACTTTGATTGCTACCTCAAATTTTGTTGCTCCTAGGGCTAAAGCTCCCTCACGCATACTATTTGGTACAGAAGACATCGCATCCTCTGAAAGAGATGTAATCATTGGTAGAATCATGATCCCTACAACAATTCCTGGGCTTAAAGCATTAAATAATTTTAGTCCAGGTACAATTTCCTGTAATAGAGGTGTGACGAACGTTAAAGCAAAGAAACCATATACAATCGTTGGTACACCTGCTAATACTTCTAAAATAGGTTTCACAATTCTTCTCGTTTTCTCACTTGCATATTCACTTAAATAAATAGCTGAAGCAATTCCAAATGGCACGGCTACTACAACTGCAATAAGTGTCACTTTTAATGTTCCTGCGATTAACGGCAAAATCCCAAACAACGGTTCATTCCCTGAAAACGGTAACCATTTTGTACCAAAAAGGAAGTCCGTAATCGACACACGTTTAAAGAATTCAAACGTTTCAAAAATAAGGGTGAAAACAATGCCAAATGTCGTCAAAATAGAGATAATAGCTGCAGAAAATAATAGAGTTGGCATTGCTTTTTCCACTATTTTCTTTGTTTTTTGATTGCGCGAATTTGCAATTAATTGCTGAACAGATGATGTCTTATTTTCCTTTTGAGAAACCATTGGGAACTCCTTTCAAATAAGCGAGGGAAAGAGCATACATCTCTTCCCCTCTATGCATGTCTACTTATTTTAAGCCTTCTAAAGTTTTTAGGCCTTCAGTATATTTTTCTTCTGGTAAACGCACATAGCCTACTGCTTCAGCCATATCACCTGCGTTTTCAAGTGTAAATTTAATGAAGTCATATGCTGCTTCATTGTCTTTCATCGCACTATTTTTCACATATGTGAATAATGGGCGTGAAAGTGGTGTATATTCTCCACCTTCAATTGTTTCATTAGTTGGCTCTACGCCATTTACTTTGACAATGTTTAATTTATCTTTGTTTTCTAGATAGTAGGCATAGCCGAAGAAGCCAATTGCGTTTTTGTCACCAGCCACACCTTGCACTAGCATATTATCATCCTCTGATAATGTTGCTGAGCTTACTAGATCTGCTCCATCTAAAATGACTTCATCAAAGTAGTCGTATGTGCCTGAATCAGTTCCTGGTGAATAGTAAACGATTTTTTCATCTGGCCAAGATGGATCAATATCAGACCATTTTTTCTCTTTACCATCTTCAATCCAAATTTTTTGTAGTTGTTCTACCGTTAAATCCTTCGCCCAATCATTCTCTGGATTCACAACTACTGATAAACCGTCATATGCTAAAGCTAGCTCAGTAAAATCAATGCCCGCTTCTTCTAACTTAGCTTTCTCTTCATCTTTTATATTACGAGATGCATTTGAAAAGTCTGTTTCACCCGCGATGAATTTTTCAAAACCACCACCAGTACCAGAAACCCCCACTGATACTTTGACATCTGGTTGTGTACCTGCATACTCTTCAACAACTGCTTCAATAATTGGCGCAACTGTTGATGAGCCATCTCCAGCTACAGAGCCTTGTAGCTTTTCATCAGCAGCTTCTTGTCCTGAACTTGCTGGTGCGTTTGTTTCTGCATTGTTTCCATTTTGTGCAGAATCGCTACCACATGCACCTAGCATTAATGCAGAACCCATTACTGCTGTCATCGTTAAGTACTTCCACTTTTTCATCTCATTTGCCTCCGTCATGAACTGTTTTATAGTTATTTGTCTTACAATCTTTACTATAATGACTGATTGTTGAAGTCGTATAAACTGTTCGTAAAAGAGATGTAAAGGAATGTAATGCTTTGTAAACGATTGTAAAGATACATTTACAATTGAGGAAACTTGCTTCCTATAGGAAAGGTGTTATAATAGAAAATTGTGTCAAGAAGTATAATATATAGATTGAGGAAGACTCCTCTATAAGGGAGACTTTAGTGCAAGCATCTGAGGAATATCACAGAAAAATGATAATCATTATACAGAGCAGTATTGGATAAGGAGAGTTTGACCTTTGTCATGAAACATGCAAAAGTACAAAATGCCGATTATTTTAAAACATATTTGTCATTAATAATGGAACATCGGGAATTTACACTTCAAGAAGCCATTGAATTTATGATAGCTTCTTATTTCTATCACAATATAGAGCTTTATGGGAAAAAGCCTAAAGAGCAGTTTGAATTAGCTATTCAGCAATTATCTGCCTAACTTTTTCTTTCTATAATAGAAAAACCGCCAGGCACTTAAATGCCTAGCGGTTTATTTATTGTTGCTCATCTTCACCAATCTTTTCCTCTGTAATGGCAGGTAAAATTGGCTGTTTTACATTACTATCTGTCACTTTTTCTGCTTGATATTTGGCTTTTAATTCAAAGTATTTATCTAATGAACGTCTAGCAATTACGTTATTTTGATAGTAGTGTGGGGCTAAATTTGTATTAACCCATGGGATAACAACTGCATAGGCAATTTCAGGGTTTTCATATGGTGCAAAACCAACATGTGTTAAGTTGATCGTGTTTGTACCAAAGTATTCACGTAGTGGACCATAGTATACTACCTCTGCAGTACCAGTTTTCCCAGCAGCTGTATATGGAGTATCCGCAAATTGAGCTCTTGCTGTACCTTGATTACCAGTATACACACGACGTAACCCTTGTTTTACATAATCGATTTCCTCTTTTGGATTATCAATTTGATTCAAAATGGTTGGTCCTATTTCTGTTACTAACTGTCCAAATTGTTTACCATCTTGTGATGGATCACGAACCTCTTTCACAACATGTGGCTGAATACGATAGCCACCATTGGCAACTGTTGAAATATATTGTGCTAATTGCAGAGTTGTATAAGTGTCATACTGTCCGATGGCCAAGTCAAGTGTTTTACCCCCCATCGTTGGACCTGATGGACCACGAACCCCACTAAATTCATTTGGTAAGTCAATACCTGTTTTTACACCTAATCCAAATTGCGCATAGTTATTACGCATTTTTGGGAATGTATCATCCTTTAAACGTAAAGGCATGCCATAACTGTACGGTGTTCCATTAATTAACAGCGCAATCTTAAACATAAAAGAGTTGGAAGAACGTTCTAATGCTAACAAGTCATTCATCGGGATATATCCACCCCTGTTAAAAATAGAAGTTTTCGGGTCCGTGCCAGCTAATATAATCGGCTCATCTCCCATAGAAGTACCCATCGAAATAACGCCCTGATTATAGCCAGTAAGAACGGTCGCTGCTTTAACAGCTGAACCTGCCTCATAAGCTGTTGTAAATGATCCATATGCATAGTCAACAACTTCATTTTCCCCTGTCTCGGGATTCTTTTCTATTTTCTTACCAACCATAGATAAGATGTCCCCTGTATTCGGGTCCATCATAATTAAAAAGGCTCGATCTAATAAGTACGATCCAGGAAGTGCCTTTAAATTAAGCAGCTCTTCTTCTACAATCTTATCCGTGGCAGCTTGCAACTCACTATCTAATGATAGGATTAAATCTTTACCAGGCTCCCCTTCATAAGTGGTAACTGTATCGACTACCTGTCCTTTTTTATTGGTAATATTTTTGACGACTGTTTTTTGACCTTGTAGTAATTCTTCATATTGTGCTTCAATATAACTTTCTCCCACACGGTCATTACGTGAATAGTCACGTGCTAAATAATAATTGAGCTTCTCTTTCGGTATCCCTTTTGTTGGAACCGTTGTACGTCCAAGAATAGATAAAGATGATAACTTTACACGTTTCCAGTCTGTTGTTGTGTTAACACCTGGCAGTTCAGTTAAACGCTCAGATACACGTGCAAATTCTTCTGCTGATACATTTTCACTTTTAATAATTTGAGGAGATAAATTATAGCCAGACACCATTTCTCGATAAATAGCTAATACTTCTAAATCTTCCTCTGTTAATTGTAAAAGCTCTTCATTCGTAATACGTTCTCGTACCAGTTTATCAATCTCTGCATTGATTTGACTTGTTGTAATATTTTCTTTTGTTCGGATCTTTGTTTCTTCTGCCTTTGTGACCTTTTCATAGGCAGCATCGTGATTTTTGAGTATCCAGAAATCTTGTTTATCACGCAGTGTGACACGATTTGTTGGTTGTTCAATTAATTGTGCTAACTTTTTCGCGATATCGAGCATTTCCTCTGATGTTGTCGTTTGCATTTTCGTATACGTAATCGCATTTTCTGGGTGATTATCTACTAAAATACGTCCGTAACGATCATACATGCGACCTCTAGGCACACTTGTATTGACAGGAACTTCTTCTGTACGTTCTAAAATACGTACATAATCTTCCCCTTTGACGATTTGCATATAGCCAAGTCTAAATATTAACATTGAAAATACGATAAATATTGCAAAGAAAAGGATATTCATACGAAATGTTAAATTAGAGTGATGTTTTGCTTTAACACTCGCCGCGCGGTTTTTTCCTGGTGCTTTGCGCATATGTATTCCCCTCCTCATCTTCTAATCATTTCAATACACGATACTAAGTATACCATTCGAAGGTATGACAGAAAAGCACGCACTTACGAATTCTTGTGGAAAACATCATTTATTTGACGGTCTTTCTAAAGAAAGGTTGCCTTACTTTCTGCTACCTAACATTTCGATATCCTTTATTCGTCAGATTAACAATTCCAAGCTGCAAACTTGAACATTTTTTTCCAACAAAAAAGGCTATGCCTCAGTGATTGCTCACCGTTGGCATAGCCATTTACTTAACATTATTATTTTGCAGCTTGGAATTTAGCTTCTACTACATCCCAGTTTACTACGTTCCAGAATGCACCGATGTAATCTGGACGACGGTTTTGGTAGTTTAAGTAGTATGCGTGTTCCCAAACATCTAAGCCTAGAACTGGTGTTTTACCTTCCATTACTGGAGAGTCTTGGTTTGGAGTAGACGTAACAGCAACTGAGTCACCATCAACGATTAACCAAGCCCAACCTGAACCAAAGCGAGTTGTAGCAGCTTTAGCAAATTCTTCTTTGAAAGCATCGAAAGAACCGAATTTAGCATCGATTGCTTTTGCTACTTCGCCAACTGGTGTATTTGAGCCGCCTGGTGCGATTACTTCCCAGAATAATGTATGGTTAGCATGTCCGCCACCGTTGTTGCGTACAGCAGTTTGTTTGTCAGCTGGAAGAGCATCAAGATTTGCGATTAAGTCGTTAATATCCTTTTCAGCAAATTCAGTACCTTCTACTGCTGCGTTTAAGTTTGTTACATAAGTATTGTGGTGTTTAGAATGGTGAATTTCCATTGTTTTTGCATCGATATGTGGTTCTAATGCATCATAAGCGTAAGTTAATTGTGGTAATTCGTAAGCCATTGTTAAGTTCCTCCCTAAAATAAGAAATAATTAGTACATCCTTAGATTATCAAAATTGGTCAAACCATTCAACGAAAAATACTTCAATTTGAAGATTTCAGCCTTTTGACCGAAATACCGATACGTTTACTATCTTACCCTTACGTCACAATCATTAAACATCAAAAGTGAAGGCTAAATCGCGATAAAAAATACAATGATCATCACAATTTGAATGACAGCTTTGGCAACTGTAGATGTTAAAAAGCCAATTAAGGAGCCTACACCACTTTTCACTGCCTCACTAAATGTACGTTTTTCAACAATTAATTCTGCGATCACTGCACCTAAAAATGGGCCAATTAAAATCCCTGCCACTGGAATAACAAATGGACCAATTAATAAACCAATGGTACTCCCCCACATGCCAGCATTGGAGCCCCCAAACTTTTTTATACCAAACGCATTTGCCACAGTATCGGCTCCAAATAATAACACTACAAATAGTATTTCTATCACCCAGAACCACCAGTTTAAGTCTGCGAATGAGAAAAATACGCCATATAGCAAAAATCCACCAACCAAAAACAGAACACCCGGGATGATGGGATACACTAAACCAACAAATGAAATAATAAAGCAGGCAATCACTAAGATCCAGCCAACAACTTCCATACAGTTTCTCTCCTTTTATCGTGCGTTGCCTTTCATACGGATTAACAAAGCGAAAAGTTTCATGTCGCTAATGACGAATACCTAAAATAGAATCTGCAATGTTTACCGCATGGTCCCCAATGCGTTCCAAATTGCTGACAATATCCATATAGACAATCCCTGCAGCCCCACTACATTCATTAGTGTTCAATCGTGCAATATGTTTTTGACGGAGTTTATCCTCCATGTCATCAATCAAGCTTTCTAACTCTGTCACTTCTTGGGCTAAACTTAAGCTCGCCGTATCCAGTGCTTCTATGCTTTTCCTTACAGCCTCTATTGCTAAACTAAACATACCAATCAAATCTTGTCTTGCTGATTTACTTAAGCTCACTTCATGGTGATCCTTGTATTGTAAAAGTTCTATTATATTTTCAAAATGATCGCCAATCCGTTCAAAGTCTCGCACATTTGTTAATAGGGTATGGTGTCTTACTGAGTCTGCACGAGAAAGAGGCTGCTTAGACACCATGACTAAATAATCCGTAATCTCGTTATCTAAATGATTAAGTCCAACCTCTAATTGTAAAACCGTAGGAATATGTTCAGATTCACCGGTTTTCATATATAAAAATGTTTCTTCTAATCCACGTAAAGCATGCTCACCCATTCGTAAAACTTCTTCTTTCGCTTGGCCAAGTGCAATGGCTGGAGAGGAATCAATAAATGTTGGATCTAAATGCTTTGTTGTTACATTAATATTGCCATCATGTCCTGGTAGTAACTTTGTAACCAATGCCGCTAGTCCAGCTATAAATGGTAATTGAATCATCATATTAAAGACATTGAAAGAGCCGTGTGCTACAGCAATTTGCATGCGAGGCTCTAAATGAAATACCCCGCTCACCCACTGTACGTATTGCATAAATGGTGTGAAAAATATCATAAAAATAATCGTGCCAATGACATTAAAAAGTACATGTGCTGCAGCTGCACGTTTTGCATAGATAGAGGCACCAAGAGAAGCTAAAACCGCTGTAATGGTCGTGCCAATATTTTCACCAAATAATATCGGTAAAGCACCATCTAAGCCAATTAAATGTTCTGCATATAAACCTTGCAGCACACCAACTGTTGCAGTAGAGCTTTGCACTAGTAATGTAAAAATGGACCCTAAAAATACACCTAATATTGGTTGATTACTTAAATGAAGCGTTAAGGATGCGAAATCTGCTAGTTGATGTAATGACTGCATACTAGCACTCATCAATTCTAGTCCTAAAAATAAACCACCAAAGCCAAATAGTATTTGACCAATATGTTGATACGTTGCTTTTTTTAAGAAAAATAGACAACCCGCACCGATAGCTAGCAAAGGATAAAAATAGATACCAATATTAATCCCAATAATAAAAGCTGTAATGGTAGTACCAATATTTGCCCCCATAATTACGCCGATTGCTTGACGTAATGTTAAAAAACCAGCACTCACTAACCCCACAGTGATTACTGTTGTTGCCGAACTTGATTGAATGCAAATTGTTACAATTATGCCCACTAAGACGCCCATAATCGGGTTAGTGGTAAAGCGATTTAACCATTCACGTAAACGTTCATCCGCTGATTTCTGAAGCCCCTCTCCCATAAATTTAATGGAAAATAAAAATACCCCTAACCCACCTAAAAACTGAAAGAGTATGCTTTGCCAATCGATTGTCAATTATTTTCGCTCCAATTCTTACATCTCTACTCTATTTCTAATCATTAAATGATTACAAACAAAAAGTAAAGAAATCCTTTAACTTCTTTACATAATGTTAACATTTTATCATCTAAACTGACTTCATTTATACTTCTTTCATACCTTGTCCTCTACGAACATGTTAAACTATCACTTGGAGGAGATATAGCATGAAACACTCACAGCTTTTTATCGATAGTCTTATTCATCCTAAAAAACTAGCAGCCTATCGTTTATTACCTATTGGAAAGGTTATTCAATATACTTTTCTACTCATTACCATCGTATCCGTATTCTCTTTAGGTCGCTTTGCGGCTGGTATGTCAGTCGATACGTTTGATATGGATAATTTCAATGGTTTAACCGAATACATAGATGGCATTAAATGGCTCTTATATCCATTCACATTTCTGATGCTTTTTGTCTTTACAACGATGCTCATCTTTGCACAAATTGCTCTTTATGCTTTAGCTGGTTTATTTATCCTTAAAGTGATGAAACGCCGTGGAGAATATCGTCACATCTGGAGAACAACTACTTTTGCTATTACTTGGGCAACTTTACTATCGATGCTAGCAGACTATTTACCAATTAACAGTACCATTATCTCTGTACTCTCTTTATTATTAACTGTTACTCTATTAATTGTGGCCTTTACAAAATATCCGAAACAACCAAATATAAAATAATGTGCATGAATCCCCCCTCTTCTAAATATAGTGTAGAAAAGGAGGGGATTTTTTGCGCGCATTCATCTTAACAGCTATCATCATTGTCATCGCCTTTGTTGTCAAAGTAGATTTAACAGAAGGGTCCATACCGCTGGCTGCTTTAACCACGAAAAACTCAGAAAATGGACTTTGTGAGAAACAGCGTGAGCCCAATTATATTACAGTACAAACGATTGAAGGAGATACCATTCATAGCCTATTTGCCCTACACCCTGCAAAAGTTCCCATGACCTTTCCAGAACGCTTACAACTTTTTTATAACTTAAACCCACACTTACAATTACAAGCACTAATTCCTGGTGAAAATATCAAGCTTCCTCTCTCGTTTGAATTTGAAAACAAATGCCTAAAATGAAAAGTTAGCGTTTCTTCCTTGTCCTTATTTTCTTACACTGCTAAAATAAATGACAGTGACGGCTGAAAATAGTGGCCCGAAAAGGAGAGAAAGTTAATGAGTGAAATTTGTCACCGTTCAAATACACGTCCTGTACGTGTCGGTAACTTAACAATTGGTGGTAGTAATGAATTATTCATTCAAAGTATGTGTACAACCAAAACACATGATGTAGAAGCAACAGTTGCGGAAATTCTTCGTCTTGAGGAAGCAGGCTGTCAGATTGTTCGTGTTGCTGTACCAGATGAACGTGCAGCAGATGCGATTGCTGAAATTAAAAAACGTATCCATATTCCATTAGTAGCTGATATTCATTTTGACTATAGATTAGCATTAAAAGCCATTGAAAATGGTATTGATAAAGTACGTATTAACCCAGGCAATATTGGTCGTAAAGAAAAAGTAGAAGCGGTTGTCAATGCTGCCAAAGCAAAAGGTATACCAATCCGTATTGGTGTAAATGCTGGTTCATTAGAGCGTCATATTTTAGAAAAATACGGCTATCCTACAGCAGATGGTATGGTTGAGTCGGCTCTTCACCATATTAAAATTTTGGAAGACTTGGACTTCCACGATATTATCGTATCGATGAAGGCATCTGACGTAAATCTTGCTATTGAAGCCTATGAAAAAGCCTCTAAGGCCTTTAATTACCCGCTACATTTAGGTATTACTGAATCAGGTACGCTATTTGCTGGTACCGTAAAATCAGCAGCAGGACTTGGAGCCATTCTATCAAAAGGAATTGGGAACACATTGCGTATTTCACTATCTGCTGACCCAGTAGAAGAAGTAAAAGTAGCACGAGAACTATTAAAATCATTTGGTCTAGCTTCAAACATGGCTACCCTAATCTCTTGTCCAACATGTGGACGCATTGAGATTGATTTAATTTCCATTGCCAATGAAGTAGAAGAATATATTTCGAAATTAAATGTACCTTTAAAAGTAGCTGTATTAGGCTGTGCAGTAAACGGCCCTGGTGAAGCACGTGAAGCAGATATCGGTATTGCCGGTGCACGTGGCGAAGGCTTACTATTCATGAAAGGGAAAACGGTCCGTAAAGTCCCTGAAGAAACAATGGTGGAAGAGCTGAAAAAAGAAATTGATAAATTGGCGGCAGAAATGGAAGAAAAGCGCGCCGCAGAAGAAGCTCAAAAAGCGAATGCCTAAGGAGGTACTAGCATGAAAAAGCCCCGCTTTGGTATTGATATTGATGGGACTGTAACATGTCCAAGTACACTCATTCCACATATTAATAAACAATATAACGTAAATATTACGCTTGATGACGTTTGCGAATACGATTTTTTATCTGCCTTTCCACACCCTGTTGACCGAGGTGCCTTTAACACATGGTTTAAGGAAAATGAGCCGTACATGTATGAAGTCTCTGAAGTAGCAAAAGATGCAAAAAATATTCTAACTGCTTGGAAAAACAATTTCGAGCTGTATTATATTTCTGCACGAGGTGAAAATGTAGCAGATATCACTGTTAATTGGTTTAAAACGCAAGCTATCCCTTACGATCATATCGAACTTCTCGGTAGCCATGATAAATTGGCTGCTGCAAAAAAACATCATGTAGAAGCTTTTTTTGAGGATAAGCACGATAATGCGGTGATGCTTGCTGAAGAGCTAAAAATTCCTGTCGTATTATTTGATACACCGTATAACCGTCTGGCTGTCCCTGACAACGTTGTAAGGGTTTATAACTGGCATGAAGCAAATCAATTTATCACAAATTATTTCAAATAAGAACAGAGTCGTGTTCCAACATGGACACGACTCTTTTCATTCTACCGTTATATGTCATAATTTTGAATAAAC
>NZ_DAMDAY010000007.1:24157-34241 GCF_032093475.1 Lysinibacillus sp.
GAATAAACATGCATTTTTCAAAAAAATTGAGCCCATGATGGCAAGTTCAATTCCTTTTCACTAAACCTCCAGAATTCCTCGTAACCAACGCTCCACAAAGTTTTCAAAGGTAATACCATAAGTATCATAAACAGCATGATAAACAAAATACGTCCCTAATCGATCAAGCATCTCATCATTAATTTTCATCACAAACCGCTCCCTTTCTCCTCAATATTTTACTAAATTTTCAGACTTTTATACTTCCAAAATGCCGAACAATCAAGTGGAGGTCGCATCGTTGCAAAACCGTCACAATCTGCCGCCTTCATGCCCTTTCTTCGTATTTTTCTTTTCGATAAGATAGTAATAACAACTTACTAGACTGGAGGGACTACTTGTGAAATGGATGACAAAAGTTGCTTGTATGTCATGCATCTGTGCACTACTGTCTGGCTGCGGTGATCGAATATCAGAAATAAAGGATGCTGCTTCGGGCATCAATTCAGCGGCCAACTCCGCAGCTAGTGCAGTTAGTCGAGATGTACATGCTATACGCGCTATAGACATTAACTATCAAGACACATCATTTACAGTTAATGACCTATTTAAAACTATTTTACGTGACATACGCTGGGATTATGACCCCGAAAAAAATGAGCTACATGTGAGAGGTACTTGGCAGCCCCCACTATTTTCTGACCAGTCATGGAATAAAGAGATGAAAGAAATGCTTGCTGAAGCTGGTGTTGTGACCGTTTCATGTAAAATAATCGATGACAAAATTGATAGCTCTCAAACAAAAGTAACTCTTACATATAACGGGGAAATTCTCTTAGAACAAAATGGTGAAGATGCACTCCATCACCTATATGATACCTATTTACTTCCATAAACATAGTAACGTTTCTGGCATTCAACTGTGTCAGAAACGTTATTTTTTCCATCGAAGAAATCTTACAATTTTGAAATATCGATACCAATCATTTGAATTAATAAAAACCATCACGTTATAATTAAAGCATCACGTGATGGTTTGGAGGTGTTTGCATTGGGACAGATAAATTAAAAATTGGCGAGCTTGCAGAAAAAACTGGCATAACGAAACGAACAATTGATTACTATACAAATATTGGTTTGTTGGATGCAGAGCGTTCTGCAACGAATTATCGCTACTATGACTCTACTATGATTGAACGGCTTCATTTTATTGAACGACGCAAACAACAGGGGCTTACACTTGTGGAAATCCAACATGAAATGAACATCACACCATATGAAGAAATTGACGTACAAATGCTTCGTTTAAAAATGCAAGACTTAGAGCATGATGTCACTTCTCTGCTAGAACAACTAGATAAGCAAGATCATAAAAAAATTGAACATATAAAGAAAAACGTTTCCCCTGAAAGTATTGCCTTAATGCAATCTTTACTATTACTCATTCATAATTAGGAGGTGACGTTCTGTTTCTACAGAACGACTATTTGGAGACCATAATAAACTTATCGATTTTTACCATTTTATTAGCATTAACAGGCTTTTTCGTGGCAACAGAATTTGCCATTGTAAAGGTACGTTCCTCAAGATTGGATCAGCTAATTGCAGAGGGCAATAAAAAAGCGATTGCTGCAAAACATGTTGTTAGTCATTTAGATGAATACTTATCTGCCTGCCAATTAGGTATTACAGTAACAGCCCTTGGTATCGGGATGGTTGGAGAAAAAACGTTTGAATTTATGCTTCATCCTCTATTTGAAGTGGTCGGCATTTCAGATAAGTATATGACGATCTTTACGATTGGTACGGCCTTTGCCATTGCCACATTTTTACATGTAGTAGTTGGTGAGTTAGCTCCAAAAACTGCAGCCATTCAAAAGGCAGAAACGATTACCCTTCTATTTGCAAAGCCCATTATGTTTTTCTATAAAATAATGTATCCGTTCATTTGGTTCTTAAATGGCTCTGCACGCGTTTTGGTTGGTTTATTTGGCATGAAGCCTGCTAGTGAACATGAGCTTTCACATACAGAGGAAGAATTGCGTTTATTGCTATCTGAAAGCTTTAAAAGTGGTGAAATTAATAAATCCGAGCTGAAATATGTGAATAATGTCTTTGAATTTGATGAACGTATTGCTCGTGAAATCATGGTTCCCAGAACAGAAATTGTCGGGATTGAACAAAATGAATCCTTTACAACGATCATTCATACTATTGCCGCTGAAAAATATACGCGCTACCCTATTTTTGATGGTGACCGCGATAATATTTTAGGCTTTATCAATGCAAAGGAACTTTTTACACACGGCTTACTCGAACAACTTACAGACGAGACATTAGTACTGGAAGATTTCATTAACCCAGTTATTCGAGTCATTGAAACAATTCCTATTCAGGAACTACTCGTACGCATGCAAAAAGAGCGCATCCATATGGCCATTTTAATGGATGAATATGGAGGTACATCTGGACTAGTGACTGTTGAAGACATCTTAGAAGAAATTGTTGGTGAAATCCGAGATGAATTTGATGATGATGAAATTGCAGATATTCGAAAAATTACAGATCATCACTATATATTAAATGCAAAAATGCTTATAGAGGATGTTGAAAATCTATTAAACATTACGCTAGATGCAGAGGAAGTAGAAACTTTAGGTGGTTGGTTCTTAACTGTCAATAATGGCATAAAAGCATCAAAAAACATTGAGCTCGACTCCTTTGTTTTTAGCATCTATGAGCAGCAAGGACATCAAATTCACTATATCGAGGTTCGACCTCTCAGAAAAACAGCCTCCGTCATAACAGAAGTACAAATGTAATGGTATAGCAAGGCTCCCAAAAAATTATTCCTTATTCCATTAATAGCCATCGCACTATATAATGAGTATAGCAATAGGATTCTAGTTTCAGGAGGCAATATTCATGACATTATTTAAGCTATATCATTCAGACGGTATTCATATTATTTCTGATGTAAAAAAACACAAAACAAATATTGAACTAAAAACAATTACAGGCGAAGTCCTATATATTATCGTAGTGACAGATGAAAACTACACAGTGTACGACGATCGTTTTGCGGGTGCTTCTAAGCAATTAAACTCAGTAGAAGCTTTCGATATTGATGGCAGTTTTCGCAGTCTAGATTTCGATAATATGCGTTCTTTATTTAAAGAAGCCTTTACAAAGCTTTTACAGGAGATTGCTGAATGTGTTCAAAATAAAGAGGAGCTAGTCGATATTGATACGCTTCGCCATAAAGTGAGCGCACAAATTAAAGGCATCCACTTCCGTGTCATCTCCGATACGAAAAAATATGAGATTTAACATTCAACAGACTGTTCTATAATGAACAGTCTGTTTCCTTTTACCTCGTTTCTCTTCCCAACCCACTATTGAAACAGAAACACGTCATCTTACTTTCATGTATAATGGAACATAACAATCTGAAAATAAGGGGTGTTTAGGATGAATCGTGAACAATTAATCACACTCATTTCAGAAAAACTGAAATTAATCCGCACAGAAAAAACTTTTACACAGGATCAAATGAGTGATTTACTAGGACTTTCCAAGAAAACACTAGTCCAAATTGAAAAAGGTCGTATTCTAGCAGGATGGACAACCACTGTTGCCGTTTGCACGCTATGTCGTGACAGCACCATTTTACAGCATGAGCTTGGTGGCGATCCTTTAGAGGTTGTAGATTTAATTGCGAATAATGGCACATTACAGCCAAAAGAAAAAACAATGGGTGGATACATATGGTGGAAAAATATAAGTGAGCATGATGGTTTTCGTTTACAGCAAAATGTCATTAGCCAGCATTTCCGCATTTTAGACAACAATAACTTTCGTCTTATTTCAACCTTTGATGAACAAATAGCTACGAAGGCATGGGAAAAATTGAAGCTTTAATCTTATAGCAAGCTACTTTTCTTTGCTCGAACAGTAGAAGCTTTACTAGTTGCTTCTACTGTTATGCGTGGTCTTCTCCCCTCTCTTCCCCTCATCCCACTAGACAAATGAATAAAGAAATAAAATCACCTATCATATGATAAAGTAAAAAATAGTAGTAAGAGAATTGTTTCTTTGAAAGTTCTATGAAATAAGTCCAAGAGAAGCTGGAACAGTCGAAATTTGTAGAATAATTCTCTATACTGAATAGTAGTGGTACTATTAGAAAGGATGCTCGTAAATGAATCGAATACTAGCAATTAGTGATATACATGGAGAACTAGGGCTGTTAGAAGAATTGCTTTTAAAAGCAAACTACGATCCACAAAGCGACCAGCTTTTTTTACTTGGTGATTACATCGACAGAGGTCCCTCTTCTAGTGGTGTATTAAATTTAGTTGGTGAACTACAAGCATTGGGTGCAAGGGTGTTGCTAGGAAACCACGAGGCCATCATGCTGAATGCCTGCCGTTCTGGCCTTGCTAAGCCATGGAACCATTGGGTGGGGCTATGTGGTGGAGAGGCCACACTGGCAAGCTATGGCTACCAATTAGAAGACTTTGAGGAAGCGATCCAAAGCAATACTTTGCCTAGCTTTATTAAAACATTGCCAAAACTTGAAGAACATTTACAATTAATCGAAACCTTTGACATCTATATTGAATTAGAGGATGCTATTTTTGTCCATGGTGGTGTTGTACCCGAAGTCGCTATAGCTGACACCGATCCTATGAGATTGCTTTGGATTCGTGAGGAATTCCATGCAGGCTATCATGGGGATAAAACGGTTATCTTTGGCCATACCCCTACTTATAATCTACATCAAAATCCAACCGATTATCGGGTGTATTTTGGGGAAAATAATATCATTGGCATTGATGGTGGCGCTGTTTTTGGCGGACAATTGCATGCATTTGAGTGGCCAAGTCGCCGAATTTTTTCAGTGGATAATAAAAAACCAACAAGTGAAGAGTAACTTGTTGGTTTTTTTGTTTTTGTAAGCTCAACATGCAGAGGCGTAATAGGGTTATTAATATAGTTTAAAGATAACCCCTACTAGGGAGTACACAATGACTGTTGAGAATAGTATTGTCATATGGAATAGTGAAAAGACAAACATTTTTGTAGCCCATTTCACTTGATCTGTATTACTGTGATAACCATAAATACTCATCGCGAGCCAAGCAATACTTAATATTAAAGCCACAAGCATAATGCCTACACTTAACGAGCCAAATAAAAAGCTTGATAAAATCAATAAGATTAAATAAAAATTAGTTTGATAATACGTACGGCGCATTCCTTTTACAACAGGTAGCATTGGCACACTAGCTGCTTCATAGTCTATACGTTTGCGAATCGCAATGGCATAAAAGTGAGGCATTTGCCAAATCACCATCACAAAAAATAAGCCTAGTATTGCAGGGTGCGTAACGTCTGAAGAGACAGCAGACCATCCAATTAATGGTGGTACTGCACCACTAATACTGCCAATTTCCGTATTATATATCGTACGACGTTTTGTCCACATTGTGTATGGGACAACATATAGGAATACACCTAATAACCCAAATGCAGCAGCTAATGGTGAAGCAAGTGCTAACACAGCTACTCCAATAATTAACATGACGACAGCTAATGATAAAGTCGATTTCGCTGACATTTCCCCTGTTACAGTTGGTCGATTTTGTGTACGGGGCATAATTGCATCAATATCACGGTCATAGACATTATTAAATGCCCCTGCTGCTCCAATTACAAGGGCGGAACCGATTGTTGAAAAAATGATTTCAGGTATATTGTCTATAAACGCCATTTTATTTTTGTACATGCCTAGCGTTAAACCAGCCCACATAGGAATTAAATTGGATTTAATAATCCCTGTTTTGACTGTTTGCGCTAAAATAGTAGAGCGTGATGAATTCCCACGTGAGGATTGCGGTTTATGCTCCGTTTTCAGATTTTGTTCCATTCATTTTAATTCCTTTTCTCCATAATTTCTAAACGCTTCCCTCGATACGAAGCGACAAAATTTGCATCTAGCACATCAAATTATTATTTTACCCCTTTTAGATGGGTTCTGTCTCTATGTTCACATAAAGTACATGTTTTCATCTAATAAAGCACGCTCATTCACAACATCTTCTATGATACCACCGACTGACATGAATTTGAACCTTCTTGACTCGATTCTTCCAATCACTATTGGAGAAAAATAATTTAATACAATGTTTCATGTTGAAGCAACTAAAAAAACCGAGACAATATTTTGCCTCGGATTTCTACTTATTGAATTTCTTCCTGTAGTTGCTGTGCTAAAAACGTCACAAGGTCACGCATATTTTCTGGCGTTACACCATGTCCATCTGGATATTGTTTAAATGTCACCGTAGCACCAAATTGTTCAAAGATCTCTTTGCTTTCCATGCCCCATTGAGAAGGTATTACATAATCATAATCTCCGTGTGAAATAAAAGCATGCAAATGGTCTACAGAGCGGATGGCATATTCCTCAGTAACAAATTTTGGTGTATAGCCACTTAATGCGATGATCCCGGTCACTAAATTCCCCATAACAAAGGCAAGTGATTGAGCTAATACTGCACCTTGGCTAAAGCCTAATACAAATACTTTATGAGGATCAATTTGATATTCATCAATGGCCTCTAATATAAATCGTTGTAATGCCACTAACACTTTATCGAAGATAGCACGATCTGGTTGCCCTACCTCTTGAATGGTGAAAAATGCATAGCCAGGATGTTGGGTAATTGGCCCTCGTAAACTAAAAATATGACATTGCTCTTTGAATTCCTGCACTAACTGTGGTAAATCATCCTCATGACTGCCCATACCATGCAGTAAAAAAATAGCTGGGTATTTTTTAGTAGGGTCCATATTTGTTGGTTGTGTATGTTTAAAAGTAAATGGTGTATTCATTCAATCAATTTCCTTTCACGTAAACCTTTGTAACAAAGTTAGCATAATTTCGTTTTATTAATCAATCCATCTGTATGGTAAGCAATATAACCATTAACAATACGGATAGTCTCTTGTGGATCTGCGTCAAAGAGAATTGTTGATTGCTCTGGCGTTGATACAAGAACAGTTAATAAATCCATGCGCATGGAATGACCAGCAGAGCTATACGCATAGTCATAAATAATCGCTTCTTCCGTCATGCCTTCCGTCTCATACTGCTTGTGGAATAAGTCCTTTGCTGCATCTAGTTGCTCTGCCACTTGTTGACGAATTCTCATCTGATGCATTAATAATTCCTCTTCCAAAGCTGCAGGCTCTAGCCACTTTTTCGCTTTAAGCATTTTTAAAAATTCTTGCTCCCACGCCTGTTCATTTTCAGTAAAATAAAGCATATTAACCATTAGCATATCCCAAAAGTCCGTTGACGTTTTAGCTGATTGTCGCTGCATGGCAATTGTTTCTTTAAAATGCTCTTCTACTTTTGTGATATTCATATTGCGAACTAAATGATTACAAACGTTTTCAATAAACTTATTTGCCACTTCTTGTGCCATAAAAATCCGTCCTTTATATCTACAAATCATTTTCTTTCTTATCATACCATGATTGTGAAATATGGCAACGAACCCAGCTCACTTGATTTCTAAGTAAAAAGGATGTCTCCGTAGCTATTGGAAACATCCGATTATCTTATGAGAAAACATAGCTATCCATATTGTTGATTGTATTTTGAATGGCATCTTTCAATGATTTTTGCTCTTCGCCACAAGAAGCCAGCGCATCCTCCAAAGTGAGTGCCGCATTCGCCATAAATGGAGCCATTTGCAGATCCTTGGCTAATTGAATAAGTACAAGAGCTCTATTCCATTTCCAACGAGGATTTGTGGGATCTAGCTGAATCGCTTGCTCCAAATAACCAAGCGCATCGAAAGGTATCCAGCCAAAGCGGTGCATCGTCTGCCCTGTGATCCCCCAATAGACAGCTTTATCTGGATTTTCCTTCACTGCTTGTTGGAAGCAGTGAACACTCTCATTGTAATGATGTGCAAATAAGAACAGCTCCCCTTGTGTAAAAAAGGATTGTGCTTTATCTGATGGTGTTCCTGTTTTCGCCACTTCCTCCAATTGCTGAATACGCTTTGCAAATGCCGCTTCATCTTTTATTGCACGTATTTCAGCTACTAGATCAGATTCTGGATAGCTTTCGTCAGCTCGTTCTATATGCTGAACTTCTAAATGAGCAGTTGGCTTTGGATAGTGATCCAATTCATACTGTTCTAATAAATTGATATATTTTTGTGCCAGTGCTTTTTCCTCTTCATTTGTTACCTTCTTCGCTAATTCATAGCATTTCATTAGCTCGCCATTATAAAAATATTCATCCATTGACATTGACATTTCCTCCAGTGTACAACTTTTCAGTATTTTTAGTATACACTACAAAAACAAAAAGAGATTGTATCAAAATTTGACACAATCTCGCTTTTCTCTATTTTTTTAACACTACAGTATTTAAGAATGTTCTTAAATCTTCTTCTTTAAGAGCTCCTACAAAGCGATTTACTTCTTTACCATCTTCGAAACGAATAAATGTTGGCGTTGCTTCAATATTATATTTCTCCCATAAATCTTCATATTCATAGACATTCAATTGTGCAATATCAACACCTAATTCATCAGCAATTGGCATTAACTCTGGTGTAAATGCTTGACAGTGTACACAAATTGGACTGAAGAAGTAAGCATTGACCGGTTCACCCGCTTTAATTTTAGCTTCTAGTTCATCTGGTAACATAATGTTTTGATAGTTTTCATCATCTAATTGATCAATTGTTTCTTGTTTTAGCTTTTTATCGCCATAGGGGTTGTTTGCACTTTCTAACTTACTTTTGTTTGAGACATTGGTAAGCACAATAATTGCTGCAAATAAGACAACAATAACGGAACCAATAATTAATAATTTTTTCACTAAAGTAGTGACCTCCTTTTTCACACTAAAAGCCTAGTTTTAGTGTATTCGCGATTGATTATAAAGTTTTTCAAAAACCTAGTAAACTAATTTGCCTTTAAATGAAGATATTTCACATTTATAACATAATTTTAAGTGAATTTGGGAACATACATAATGAGAGTTCATGCAAAATTTGAATGTGGGGTGATTAAATGAAAAACTCGTTTCAGCATGTGTTTCAAATTTATTCAAAGGATATTCGCAACATTGTTACAAACTGGGTTGTAGCTGTCATTATAGGAGGGCTCATCTTCCTTCCATCTCTTTATGCCTGGCTTAATATTTATGCCTCCATGGACCCATACGCCCACACATCTAATATGAAGATTGCTATTGTAAATGAAGATACTGGAACAAATGTCCGAGGGGATACAATCAATGTCGGAAAGGAAGTTATAGAAAATTTACGGACAAATAAAAGTTTTACTTGGGAGTTAGAAACGGAGAAAAAAGCGATTGATCATTTAAAAAATGGCGATTACTTTGCCGCCATAGTCATTCCCAAAGATTTTTCCGAAAAGCTAACGTCGATTCTTACAGATCAACCAACGAAAGCCCATATCGACTATTATGTAAACGAAAAAAAGAATCCTATTGCCCCTAAAATAACAAGTAAAGGAGCAAGTGTTCTTACTCAGCAGGTTTCGAATGAATTTGTATCGACTGTTAATGGCACTCTTTTTTCTATTTTTAATACAATTGGCGTTGAAATGGAACGTGATATTCCTGATTTCCACAAATTTGAAAACTATGTCTTTACCATAGAACAGCATTTACCTGATATCAACTCATTTTTAACACAAGCATCTAAGCAAGGAAAAGATGCCAATCAATTATTGAATCAAGCTCTTACACAAATACCCCAAGTGGAACAATTGACAACGGACGGTTTAACGACCATTCAGAAGGGTTTACATTTAGTAAATGAAGCGGATGCTCTATTTAATGAGCTATCTCCAGTTATTAAAAAGGATGTCGCAACTGTCCAACAGATTGCACAACATTTTTCAGATATCATTACTAAATTAAATAATATTAACGTCGATCCAACTTCTATTGCAGAAAAGAAAGAGGCAATTAAAAATCAATTGACAAAGTCCAAAGATAACATAAGCAATAGCATTCAAACGCTGGAAGCATTGCAAAAATTAA
>NZ_DAMDAY010000007.1:34251-39409 GCF_032093475.1 Lysinibacillus sp.
ATTAATTCAAGCAGATGCTACCACTCGTAAGCAATTGGTTGATTCCTTAACTGCTGTCATCACTTCTTTACAGGAAAGTAATGCCGAAGACAACCAACAACTCATTGAACAGCTTACAACGATTCGAGAAGCCTTACAGCGTAATCCAAGCTTTAATGATTCAACTACAGGCGCACTTAACGCATTACAACAATTGCACACTTTACATGATGATGTTCTAAATAAAATAGAACAAATAAAGCCTATTGATAAAGAAGTCATCAAACAAGATGTCGCTGCCATACAACAAATCGCACAAAACGCAACGGCCAATTTGCAAAAATTTCTATCGTACTATAACGATAGTTTAGAACCGCAACTTCGATCGACGTTATCTAGTGCTCAACAGACATTAACGAATGCTTCGACGATGCTGACCAATGTAAAACAATTCATTCCTCAGGCAAAAGATAAATTAACACAGGCCAAAAATACACTAGGAACAGCCAATAATGCCATTCAAAAAATACAAACGGAATTTCCAACTTTAAGTTCAAAAATTAAAGAATTAGCAAATAAACTACGTACACTTGAAGAGGAAGCAGACATTGCTGAGATTGTGCAATTATTAAAAAATGATGTCAATGCTGAACGTGACTTTTTTGAGGAACCCATTAAACTAAAGGAACATCGCGTATTCCCAATTGCAAACTATGGCACGGCCATGACACCGTTTTACACTGTACTATCTATTTGGGTTGGATGTTTATTATTAATTTCCTTATTATCTGTGAATCTTCATGGAGATACGTCTTACAGTATTCGAGAAATTTACTTTGGCCGACTATTAACATTTGCAACATTTTCTTTTATTCAAACACTTATTATTACCATCGGAGATATTTTCTTACTTGATGGGTCTATTCAAGCACCCGCCTATTTTGTATTATTTGGTCTTTTCATCAGTCTCGTATTTATAACCGTAGTCTACACACTCGTATCTGTCTTTGGGAATGTAGGTAAAGCATTAGCTATTGTGATGCTCGTTCTGCAAATTGCTGGCTCTGGTGGAACTTATCCGATCGAATTACTACCAAGGTTTTTCCAACTAATCAATCCTTTTTTACCTTTTACCTATGCCATTGAAATGATGCGTGAGGCAGTTGGAGGGATTATTTGGACATCTGTCTGGACAGATCTCATCTTCTTAATTGGTTTCTGGTTTATTTTTATCCTGTTTGGCTTTTTCTTAAAAAAGTTATTGAGCGAGAAAATGGAACATTTCATGAACAAAACACGTGGATTAGATATATTTCATTGATTTGCAACAAGGCTGCCTGTAAATGTTTAAGAGAACAATGTTATAATGGAAGTATTGTAAACATGTAGGAGGCGCTATATTTGAAGAAAACACTTTCTATTTTTGTTATATTGGCTTTACTGTTATTAAGTGCATGTGGGGAAGATAAAAAAGAGGCTGAAGCCAACCAAAAAACTCAGGAAGCTTCACATGAAGGTCACTCACATGCTACAGGTGATATTCAGGAGGAAACCGCTTCTGCAGACATCCTTCCATCCTTTTTAGAAGATAAACAAGAAAAGATTCGCTTAGTTTATCAAATCGCTGGTCAATCAACTGAGATCCTAGAATGGATGCCATGTTATTGCGGCTGTGGCGAATCAGCTGGCCACAAAAATAATTTAAATTGCTTTATTCAGGAAAAACGCGAGGATGGTTCCATCGTCTGGGATGATCATGGAACAAGGTGTTTAGTTTGCTTGGAGATTGCTGTCCAGTCAGCACAACTGCATAAAGAAGGAAAGAGCCTAAAAGAAATTCGTCAGTACATTGATGATACTTATAAAGAGGGCTATGCTAAACCAACACCAACTGAGATGCCTGCATAAAAAAGGATCACTTTTGTGTATTGTAGTGGAAGGTTTCTTGTCCATGAAATAATAGATATGAGTAAAATAAATATGAAATTGAAAGGCAGAAACGCTGAACAACGTTTCTGCCCTTTACTTTTTATTATATGAAAGTATATTTTGGAAAAGCCTCTATATTGTTTCAAGTGGTTTTTCTTCCCTATTCGAAGGATGATATATAAAAAACACTTTCGATAGAAATGTGCAACAATATTATGGTTTTATTCACATCCAATTGCTGGGATTGAATTGAAATATGGACAATTTGGTCATAGCAGTGGTTCTTAGTGAAGTTCATCGTAATATGAAAGTGAATAAAATGGGTAAAATATTATCTTAATTGCAAAATATATAGGGCCGATCGTTGTTATTACAATGATTGTATGATAAAGCCAATAGTTTATTTTTGATGAACTCTACTTTACAAGCTGTAAAATGGTTTTAAATTGTGGATGGTCAGCACGTTGTAAAAGCTCATATAAAATCATTTCAGTACTAGTTGAATGTATTCCGAGTGCATTCAGCTTGCTCAGTCCGATTTCTTTATTTGCCTTAGTACGAGAAGAAACGGCATCTACTACAACCTCTACTTCAAACCCCTGTTCCTTTAATTGTCTTGCTGTTTGGTACACACAAATATGTGTTTCAATGCCTGTTACAATAAATTGTGTACGTCCCGTTTCTTTCAATTCCTTTACAAATGACTCTTCTTGCCATGCGCTAAAGGCCATTTTAGCAATAGGTTGTCCTTGTAAATGCTGGGCTATATCTAGTGCTGTTCCTCCTAAACGACTAGGGTTTTGTTCTAGCCATAATGTAGGTACTTCAAGGGCTTGCATGGCTTGTACTAACTTTGCTACATTTTCAATCATCACTTCACTATCATCTACAATTGTCGCTAACTTTCCTTGTACGTCCACAACTACTAAACAAGCTTTCTCTACTGTAAACATTATGAACACCTCGTTTTCTATTCTCTAAATTATTATACAAAAAACTTGCATTACCTGTCGTAAAGAAAGGTAATTCTTTTATCAAACATCAAATTTCAGGGCATCTAGATCGAAGCATTTACCCAACTAGAAACACGAACATTAAAAACGAATATTTCAACAAAAATATTTTAAACACGAAAAATATCATTTCATTTCAAAAAATAACTTCGTTTCGTTCGTGTTTACTCCGAAAAACATGCTCAATTGTGTACATTTTGTTGCGAGCCTGTCGCTATTCTGCTCAAATATTAAGAATTTTATTTTTTCTCTTGAAAATTACGGTATAATCCAGTAAAGTTCTGTTATTAACCAAACAAGGAGTGTACCACTTTGACACAACGTGCATACAATTTCAACGCAGGTCCATCTGCACTTCCACAAGAAGTATTAGAAAGAGCTCAACAGCAATTAGTAAACTTCCGTGATTCAGGTATGTCCATAATGGAAATGAGTCACCGCAGTGCTATTTTTGACGACGTACATAACGAAGCTATTGCTTTATTAAAAAAACTATATGCCATTCCAGAAAACTATGAGGTACTATTCCTACAAGGTGGAGCAAGCCTTCAATTTACAATGGTTCCTATGAACTTTTTGACAGCTGATCAAAAAGCTAGCTATGTACTATCTGGTTCATGGTCTGAGAAAGCCTTCAAGGAAGCTAAATTGTTTGGTACACCTGTTGAAGCGGCCAGTACAAAAGACAATCAATACCGTAATATTCCTGCCTTAGAAGACATTCAATTCAATGATGATGATGCTTATGTTCACATTACATCCAACAATACAATTTACGGTACACAGTGGAGAAATTATCCGGATACAGGAAATGTGCCATTAGTTGCTGACATGTCTAGTGATATTTTGTCAAAGCCAGTGGATATTGAAAAGTTCGGAATCATCTATGCAGGAGCTCAAAAAAACCTTGGGCCTTCAGGTGTAACGGTTGTCATCATTCGCAAAGATTTACTAGAAAAAGCGAATAAAAATATTCCAACTATGCTGAAATACACAACACATGCCGATAGTAATTCGCTTTATAACACACCACCGACATTTGGAATCTACATGCTAGGAGAAGTATTGAAATGGGTAGAATCTAAAGGTGGCGTAGCTGAAATTGAAAAACACAATGAATTAAAGGCAAAAGTAATTTATGATGCCATTGATCATAGTAATGGCTTTTATAAAGGCCATGCTACAACTGATAGCCGTTCATTAATGAACATTACATTCCGTGTGGCAGATGAGGAGCTTGAAAAACAATTCCTTGCTGAAGCAAAAGCTGCCGGCTTTGTTGGACTAAATGGGCATCGATCTGTAGGTGGCTGTCGTGCTTCTACTTACAATGCGGTACCTCTTGAGGCTTGTGAAGCTTTACGAGACTTTATGGTAGATTTCCAACAAAAACATCAATAATCATAGGGTAGACGACGAAGATTTACGTTTCTGTAATGACTCGTCGTTTTTTTGTGGGTGTAACAGCAAATCTATCCCGATATGAATATCTTGCTTTAGCATTTATAGCATTTTTTTTACTTAGGGCTTTCCTCACTACGCAAGATTTTGAGAAAAATATAGATTATTGAGTAGCCTATCGGACATATTGCCAACCTCTCTTTCCTCACCAAACATAGATTATTACTGTAAGGGTACCCTTACGAAACTAGAAGAAGGGAGGTATTACAATGGAAGATAGACGATATATGACTCATATGAACTGGCAAGGCTGTAAATGTCAGAAAAAAGAGGAAAAATGTCATTGTCGCAAAGAAAAAGAAGAAAAATGTTCTTGCGAAAAAGAAGAAAAATGTACACCAAAAATGAGCAGTAATTGTAGAGGTTGTATTTGCCAACAATTAAGAAAATTAGAGCTTGCAACTACACTAGATATCTTCTTATCTGGCGGTATTAGCTTCTTAGGTGTGACTTTCATTTCCTTTGATCCACGAAATTGCTGTGCATACTTCTTTGAGCCAGGTGCAGCTGCTTCTCCTTTAATTGTAGATTGTAATAAAATTGTTGCGATTCGTAGAACAGCAGCTTAATAAGTTGAGAGGGTAGCCCTATACAGGAACTACCCTCTTTTTACACAGAAAAAACTCTGTCAGTATTCATTTGACAGAGTTTCATGCTTACAATCCGGGCATTTGCCATAGATTTCAAACTTATGATTTTCAATCTCATAGTCAGGCAATTTTTCTCCCAGCATTTCCATCGGACAAAGATTAAGCTCTTTAACATTCCCACAATCC
>NZ_DAMDAY010000007.1:39419-42267 GCF_032093475.1 Lysinibacillus sp.
ATGGTGATGATGAGCAGATTCACAGTGCATTCGAAAATTTCGTTCACCAGAAAGCTCCGTTTCTTCTAATATTCCAAGCTTCACAAAAGTAGCAAGGTTGCGATAGATCGTATCAAAGCTCATCCCTGGAAAATCCTTTTTTAAAACATCCAATAAATCTCGGGCTGTTAGATATTTATCTGTTGCAGCAAACATATCTAATATTAATTCCCGTTTATCTGTTTTTTTATAGCCATTTTCTTTTAATATTTCCCACGCTCTTGAAATATTCATTACGCTACCTCCCCCTGCTTTGCAGCCATTTTAAATGCCACTTTCTTTCCTAGGATGACAAGTAACAAGATTAAAATCGAAGTGACAACAATCGTACCTCCAGGCGCTAAATCCATATAAAATGCACTGATTAAACCAATTAATACAGCAGTTTCTCCAAAAATAATTGCATAGATGATGGTTTGCTTAAAGCCTTTTGCTAAGCGCATCGCAGCCGCGACAGGTAACGTCATCAGCGAGGATACTAATAAGATACCTACTATACGCATACTCGCCGCAATAACAAGCGCCGTCACAATCATAAATAAAAGATGAACCCATCTTGCAGGCAGTCCACTTGCCTTCGCATATTCCTCATCAAACGATAAAACAAACAGTTCCTTAAAAAATAAAAACAAAAAGAGAATGACAACAGCAGCAATTCCAATAACGACCCATAAATCTTGACGAGACACAGCAGATACCGAGCCAAATAAATAGCTCATTAAATCTGTGCTAAAGCCACTGGCAAGGGAGATAAAGATCGCACTAATCCCAATGCCTCCTGACATAATGATAGGAATGGCAAGCTCCTCATAATGCTTATACAAGCGTCTTAGTCGCTCAATTAAAATAGAGCCACTAACAGATGCTAGTATTCCTAGATAGATAGGATTGAGCAAGGCTAATGCTGTTACCGATTGACTGATATATAAGCTCCCGGCTATTCCAGCAAGTGTGACATGTGATAAAGCATCCGCAATCAAGGATAACCTACGTACAACAATAAACACACCTAAAAGTGGCGCTAGAATGCCTATTAATAACCCAGAGAAAAAGGCATTTTGTAAAAATTCATAATGTAAAATTGCTTCAATCATAGTGCCTTCCCCTTCTAATGAATCTTTCTTACAGAATGACCATACCAAGCGTCTAGTGCATCCTGTGAAATAGTATCAAATTCATTTTTATAGCCGTGAAAATGAATTGTTTGATTTAAGCATGCCACATGGCTAATGCGATTCGATACCGTATCGACATCGTGTGTGACAAGAATCATCGTAATTCCTTGTTCCCGATTTAATTTCGCCAGCATATCATAAAATGACTGCACATTCTCATGATCAATACCGACAGTTGGCTCATCTAAAATGAGCAATTTGGGATCACTAACTAAAGCTCTCGCAATAAAAACTCGTTGTTGTTGTCCACCTGATAGTTCACCAATATTCCGATGCATAAAAGCATCCATACCAACAGCCTTTAATGCTTCTTGGACCTTCCCTTTGGCATCTCGTCCTGGTCTTTTAAAAAGCCCTAATTTTTTCGTTAATCCACTTTTCACGACCTCTTGAACGGTTGCTGGGAATCCAGAATTAAAGGCATTTGATTTTTGCGAGACATACCCAATCCATTCGCGATGTTTAAAGGTTGCGCTTGGTTCGCCAAATAATTTGATCTCCCCTGATAGAGGCTTTAATAAACCTAAAATGATTTTTAATAATGTTGATTTGCCCGAACCATTCGGACCTAGAAGTGCTAAAAAATCACCCTCTTCTACACGAAAAGAAATGTTTTTTAAAACTTGCGTATAGTCATATTGAAATGACACATTTTCGATGTCAATAAGTGTTGTCTTCATGCATGATCGCTTCTTTCTAATTCAAAATCATTACGATTTACAAGTTGTAAGTATATAGGAAAGTGCAGTTTTTGTAAAGAAAAGAAGATGGATGTTTAACAAATGGCTAAATCGCAAGTGTGTACATGATTTCGTGAAAAATAACATGTGATAAAGGAGGATTGACTTTGAGTATTCAATTTTTACAGCAACTAGCACAAAGCTCTGATAAGGAAATTGTCGCGATTGCTCGTGAAGAAGGCTTCGACATTACGACTTCTGAGGTAAAAAAATTGCGCCCTTATTTGGAGCAATTCACATTCTCTTGGCTATTTTTAGGTATTCCTAAAGACATCCTTGTAGAAGTGGAGGCAGTATTAGGTAGAAAGCGCTCACGTCAACTTATTGCATTATTTACAAAATAACAAAATAGTGCCCGAAATCAGCATCATCAACTGATTTCGGGCACTTGTTCGTTACCCTTTTAACGCTTCAATTAGCTCAGGCTTAAATGTGCCGTTACGCAACATCTCAATTTCAACTTTATAAGGTGCTGCCTTCGATTTACTATCACTGTTTGAAGGCACAAATGGCGTTTCTAAAATTTTAGGAATATCCATTAATTGCGGATGATGCACTACATAGTTTAATGCGTCAAAACCGATATGGCCAAAGCCAATATTTTCATGGCGGTCTTTACGGGCGCCTCGCACATTTTTTGAATCATTAATGTGTAGAACTTTGATGCGATCTACGCCTATTATTTTATCAAATTCTTCTAGCACGCCATCAAAATCTTCAACAATATTATAGCCAGCATCATGTGTGTGACATGTATCAAAGCATACAGAAAGACGTTCATTATGTGTGACACCATCAATGATTTTAGCAAGCTCTTCAAAGGAACGACCACATTCGGTCCCCTTCCCCGCCATTGTTTCTAATGCAATTTGAACAGGGAAATCCTGCGATAAT
>NZ_DAMDAY010000007.1:42277-46512 GCF_032093475.1 Lysinibacillus sp.
ACCTCATTCAAGCCTTCAACAATTTTCGCAATTCCAGCTTCAGCACCCGCACCTACATGCGCACCAGGGTGCAAGACAATTTGCGTTGCCTCTAGTGCTGCTGTGCGTTCAATTTCTGATTGTAGAAAATCGACTCCAAGACGGAATGTTTCTGGTTTTTCCGTATTCGCAATATTGATAATGTAAGGAGCATGCACAACAATATTTGTCATACCATGCTCTTTCATATGAAGTAGACCATTCATAATGTTCAGATCGGCAATCGCTTTACGACGTGTGTTTTGCGGTGCTCCTGTATAAATCATGAATGTATTTGCTCCATATGACAGTGCTTCTTTACTTGAGCCAAGCAACATCTCTTTCCCACTCATTGAAACATGTGAGCCAAGTAGCATGTAAAAAACCCCCTATTTTTTACCTCGCGCTTTTAAACGACGTTCACGTTTTTTAATTTTTTCCATTTCCCATTTCATATTACGCTTATAGCCTGGTTTAACCTTTTTAGGCTTACGCACCAATGCCTTCGCTTTCACATCGATTTCATTCTCTTGTTTCACGCGATTTTTACGCGCATGACGCTCTTTTAACTCAGACCATTCTCCATTTTTAACGTCTTTTTGCACAAAAGGAATACCCATTTTCTCTACACGAACTACTGCATCTTCATCAGATGGCTCAAATAAAGTAATGGCAGTTCCTTTATTACCTGCACGGGCTGTACGTCCAACACGGTGAATAAAGAATTCTAGGTCCTCTGGAATTTCGTAATTGATAACATGGGAAATTCCTTGAATATCGATACCACGTGCTGCTAAATCAGTCGCAACAATGTATTGATATTCTAGATCGCGGATTTGTTTCATCATCTTTTTACGATCACGTGGACTTAAATCACCATGGATTTGTCCACAACGGATACCATGTTCATTTAAATAACCGGCAACTTGCTCAGCTGTTTTACGTGTATTAGTAAAAATAACAGCTAAAAACGGATTAATACCTTCAATTACTTCTAATAAACGTTTATTACGCGATTTAGAGCGTACTGGCACAAGCACAAAATCAATACCCTCTGCCACTGGTCGCTTATCGTTCATTTGGATATGCACTGGGGCATCCATATATTTTTTTAAGAAAGGCTGAAGTTTTTCAGGAATCGTTGCAGAGAATACAAACATTTCAAGCTTCTCTGGCATTTGAGAAGCAAATCCATCAATATCCTCGATAAAGCCCATATCAAAAGCTAAATCAGCTTCATCAACAACTAGGATTGGTGCCGTATGCACAAATAACGCTTGTGCTGAAACAAGATCACGAATACGTCCAGGTGTCCCAACAACTATTTGTGGTTGTGTTTTTAATTTATCAATGGAGCGTTGCTTGTCCGTACCCCCAATAAATAGCTTTGCTTGAATAGCTGTTCCTTCTATTAACTGATTTAACGCATCAAATATTTGTTGTGCTAGTTCGCGTGTAGGAGAAGTAATAACAGCCTGAACTTCCTGTCTCTCTACATCAATACGTTGAACTATCGGAATTAAAAAACTATGTGTTTTCCCCGTTCCTGTATGTGCCTGTCCAATAGCACTTTTCCCTTTTAATAAAAGTGGAATAATTTCTTTTTGAATTGGTGTCGGTTCTGTAAAGCCTAGTTTTGCAATGGCGTCCTGCAAAAATGGCTGAAAATTGTAATCAGTATATTTTGACATCATTCGTTCCTCCTAACATCTTTCTCATTGTACCATGATTCGAACTTTAAGGTATATTTACATCCTATATATTACAAGCATAAACATAATTTAAACGTTTTATGATTACCGTAACAAAAGCCCTTATCAAAGGTACTTGAAATAAGAAGAATATGCAATCAAAAATACGAATACCACAATGCCAGAAACCCTGGGTACTGTAATTTTTAGCATCATGAAAAACGCCGAGAAGTTGTCACTCGCCGTTTTTGTTGGTTAGAAACGACCATTTTCTTTAGACAGTGATCCTATGTCATCATTGTTTTCTGTTTCTATATCGAACCCTCCCACTAGCCTTTGCATATCATAGCTATAGTCAGGTATGTCATCAATGAAAAACAAGTAGAAAGGAGATCATTATGGTATTTCGACCACCTTATCAATATCCTATGTATCCCGGTGGCATGAGAATGCCCATGCAAACACCACCACAAATGTCACCGCAGTCCTTTTACCAGCCTGGAGGCTTTCCTGTTCAACCACGAATTCCAGGCGGCTTTCCGATGGCTAATGGAATAGGTACCTTCGGAGGGCAAATGCCAACGCCACCTGTGCAGGAACCTTCTAAAATCGGTTCGTTCTTACAACAAGCAAATAGCTTATTCAATACAGCTAAGACCTATACACCTTATATTCAACAAGCAATGCCGATGGTAAAAAATATACCCTCGCTATTAAAGTTATACAAAGGATTCCAAGGCCTTCCATCCGCTGGGTCAGCTAGCGCTGATACTGCAGGAAGTGATAAAAAAGCTTCAACTGGAAGTAGACGATCATCAAGGCAAAGTGCATCATATACGCCTCCTGAACCACTTCCATCTAAACCACGTATCTTCCAACCACCTATGTAAATGAACGTTTCTTTGTATTCGCCGTCCCTGTCCGTTATAATGTAGATAGGTAAGCTTGAAAGGAGTCACAACCATGCAAGTATTAAAAATTAATCCACGTGGCTATTGCTACGGTGTTGTTGATGCGATGGTCATCGCTCGGAATGCCGCACTTGATAAAACATTACCAAGACCTATCTACATTTTAGGGATGATTGTGCATAATAAACATGTCACAGATGCGTTTGAAAAGGACGGAATCATCACATTAGATGGTGAAAACCGCCTAGAAATTATTGAACAAGTTGAAACCGGTACTGTCATTTTCACAGCACATGGTGTTTCACCTGAAATTCGTGAGATTGCAAAGCGAAAAGGCTTAGTGTCCATTGATGCCACATGTCCTGATGTAACAGTTACCCACGATTTAATTCGTGAAAAATCGGCTGAAGGCTATGATATTATTTATATCGGAAAAAAAGGACATCCCGAACCAGAGGGGGCCATTGGGGTTGCGCCTGATCATGTCCACTTAGTACAGTCCTCAAACGATATTGATGCGTTAAATTTAACGAATGATAAATTACTGGTGACAAATCAAACAACAATGAGCCAATGGGATGTTGCCCATTTAATGGATAGTTTAAAAGAAAAATTCCCTCATATCGAGGTACACAAAGAGATTTGTTTAGCGACACAGGTTCGTCAAGAAGCTGTCGCTCAGCAAGCTGGAGAAGCGGATTTACTCATCGTTGTGGGAGATCCTAAATCCAATAACTCAAACCGCTTAACACAAGTTTCCGTTGAAATTGCAGGAACACCATCCTATCGAATTGCGGATGTTTCGGAGCTTAAAATCGAATGGTTAAAAGGCATTAATAAAGTGGCAGTTACAGCAGGTGCCTCAACGCCAACTCCAATTGTCAAAGAGGTTATTACTTTCCTTGAGCAATTCGATGAACATGATGCCGCTACACATATAATCAATCGTACGGTGACATTAGAGAAAATCTTACCAAAGATTAAAACACCGACACCAGTTGATAAAATTATGCCTTATTAATAAAAACAAAAAATCCTGATTGCTTTTTGGCCAATCAGGATTTTCTTTATTTACTAAAATAATAGTTTATAGGTCGCCCAATACCTCCATAATGGACATCCATTGTAATTTCTTCTTGTTTCTCTAAATAGTCTAAATATCTTCTTGCGGTGACACGAGCAATTCCTACACCACTTGCTACGTCTTCTGCAGATGCACCATCGACCGAATGTAAAAAGTGCACAACCTTTTCAAGCGTTGTACGATTAAAGCCTTTCGGAAGATTATTTTCCGACCCTAGCGGAGCTGATTGTTCCACGTTAGTTTGCCCATCACGATAATGAAATAATTGATCCAATTCCCGCTGTGTGAGTTCCTGATCTGATTGTGTTTGCTTCTTAAAACGTAAATAATTATCAAGCGTACCTTTGACCCGTTCAAATGAAAAGGGCTTCATAATATAATCAAAGACACCTAGATGCAGTACTTGTTTCACTGTCTCCATATCATTCGCAGCCGTGACGGTAATAACATCCACTGGTAGGTCTAGTTCACGTATTTTTCGTAAGCTCGTAATGCCATCTTGCTCTGGCATAAAAATATCCATAAAGATTA
>NZ_DAMDAY010000007.1:46522-70739 GCF_032093475.1 Lysinibacillus sp.
AAAGATTAAATCAGGCTGATGGTGACGTATTTGCGTAATGCCTTCAAGACCGTTAGATGCTTGTCCAATCACTTGAAAATGTTCAACCTTTTCAATAAATTGACGATTAACCTCTCGTACCATCGGATCATCCTCAATTAATAATACTTTGATCTGCAACACTGTCCGTCCTCCCTGTTATGCATAATAAAAGGTTATTAAAAAACTCGTTCCTTTGTTAGGTTCACTGATGACTTCGATATCACCCTGTCCTTTTTCAATGATTTCCTTTATTAAAAATAACCCTATTCCTCGGTCTTTTTGCTCTTTTGTAGAATAACCATTATCAAATATGTGCTGCTTGATTTCCTCCGTCATGCCTATACCATTATCGGTTACTAAAATAGCTAAGACATCATCGTCTTCATCCACTGAAACATGAATCACTTTCTCTTCAACTTGTGCATCCTTTAAAGCATCAAAAGCATTTTCTATTAAATTACCAAATAGAATAACAAAATCATGATGATCCAAGTTAGGTGGGAATGACGTTAAGCGACTTTCACGATCAACTTCCAGACGAATTCCTTGTTCCTTTGCATAGGAAATTTTACTAAGCAAAAGCCCTGAAATATTTTCATTTTTTATACGTTCATTTAAAAAGTTGGTGATTTCATCGTGTTCTTCTTTTACTTGCGTTAAGTATGACAAAGCCTGTTCATGATGTCCAAGCTGTAAAAGACCAGCTATAGTATGCAGTTTATTTTTATGCTCATGTGTTTGCACACGAAGTGCTTGTACAAATGCCCTGACACCTGTTAATTCTTCAGCAAGCTTTTTCACTTCCGTACGATCTTTAAACATTGCCACTGCCCCGACGGTTTTTCCGTTGACTTGAATCGGAATACGATTACTCATAATACTATGATTATTAATATAGAGTTCACGGTTAAATAATGGTTGATCTAGCTCCAAAATTTCAGGAAGTCGAGTATCAGGAAGGACATGAAAAATTTTCTGACCAATTAGTGCAGATGGTTTTTCATGTACACCTAATATGTCACATGCTTTTTCATTAAAAATCGTTATCGTCAAATCATTGTCGATGGCAATGATTCCTTCATGCATGGCATTAAACGTTTCTGTCCGTTCTACATACATTTTGGCAATTTCATGAGGCTCTAATCCAAACATTTGTTTTTTCATATGAAGCCCTAATGTACGCGCACCCCACGCACTAAAGATTAATGATAAGATGACAGTAATGATAAGCTCTGTTTGCATTGATTGCAGCAATTCTACAACGGTAAGAACACTGTAACCAACTATCGTAACACCAATTTGTTGTCCCTTATTATTCATAATCGGTACAAATGCTCGAACCATATCACCATGTCCCCCATGAGCGATTGACGTATAATAATGCTCTGAAAAAGCAGCGTTTAAATCACCAGATTGGGATATTCGTCCAAGCTCCTCGCTATTTGGATGAGAGTATTTGCGTCTTTGCATATCTAAAACAACAATATACTTCGCCCCATTTATATCACGGATTTCTTCAACTATTGGGTTAATATGTTGTATCGCCTCATTAAAATTTTTATCGGTTATATAGGTTTTTATTTCGGGAAGCTGTGAGACGGTTTTTGCCACAAGTAATGCTTGATCACTAAGTTGGGTCTTTTGTTCATTCATCACAAACCCCAACAAAAAAGTGCCACCAATACTAAAGGAAAGCATCAGAATAAAAAAAGTCAGCGACATAATTTTTCTCTGCATAGATAACTTTTGAAATATCAAAATGATTGCCTCCCTCCTACTATATTTTAGCTTACTCCATATGTTAGAATAACAAAAACATCAGAAAATACGAATTAATTGGGTGTATTCAATGAAAAAATTTATTATTGGAACGATTGTAACCGTCTTTGTTTTAATCGTAGCAATCAGTGTTCAGCAAGGATTACTCTTTGCTAAACCGCTTCCCTATGATGATGAGCAAAAGGGCTTAGACTCACAAATTACTATTCATTTAAGTCATGTGGTAGCCGAAAATACCCCAAAAGGACAGGCAGCCAATAAATTTGCTGAGTTAGTAGAAGAGAAAACAAACGGGAAAGTCAAAGTCCATGTGTACTCAAATTCCTCTTTATTTAATGATGAAAATGAGTTTCAGGCCTTACAAAAGGGTGACGTGGAAATGATTATCCCCACTTTTTCGAAGATGACCGCATATGTGCCTAATTGGCAGGTGCTTGATTTACCGTATCTGTTTAATACAGATGAGGAAGTACAGGAAGTCCTGACAGGTTCTATTGGGGAACAATTAGTAAACGAGCTAGAACCGTTTCATATTAAGGGATTGGGCTTTTGGTACAATGGCTTTAAGCATTTAACGTCTGTCGACCAACCCATTCATACATTTGAAGATTTACAGGGCTTACGTATACGAACAATGCCAAGTAAAATTTTAGAAAAACAATTCGAAGTAATGAAAGCAACACCAATTCCCCTTTCTTTTAGTGAGGTTTTTACAGATTTAGAAAAAAACGCAATTGATGCACAAGAAAATACAGCCTCTAATATTTACTCTAAAGGGTTTTACAAAGTACAAAAGCATATGACGATCACTCAGCATGGAATTTTAGGCTATGCTGTCTTAATGAACGAAACATTTTGGAACTCTCTACCTGTAAAAATCCAACATCAATTGATTTCTGCAATGAAAGAGACAACAGAATGGCAATTTGATCAGGCAATACTTATGAATGAAAAAGATATGGAAAAGCTCAAACAGCAAGCTGATTTTACTGTTTATACGATGAGCCCTTCAGAAAGACAGCGTTTTAAAGAGCAGCTAGCCCCTGTCTACGATTTTTATAAAACTCATATACAAAATGATCATGTTTTATCCAAGATAGAAAAGATTGTTACTCCCTAATACTTTTGGTCATTAATGATTAATCCTTACAAATAGTAAGGATTTTTTCTTTTGTATTATAATAGATTACCTATTTCCAAAACTACTATAAAACAGCTACAAACCCTTGCTATTCTTGCCTTTATCTCCCCGTCACTCAAAAATGAACAAAATGAACAATAGAAACTTTACGGTCATAAAAACTATTGTCGGAAAATTTCAGCTATGATAACCACATGAAAGCGTTCACACAATAGCCATAGTTGTTATAGGGGGAAAACTATATGCGTATAAATTTTAAAAACTTAACGGTGCAAGTATTGATTGCCATTGTGCTAGGTATCCTAGTCGGAGCAATATTCCCAGAATTCGGTGCGAAGCTAAAAATACTTGCAGATATCTTTATCAAATTAATCAAAATGTTAATTGCACCTATTATCTTCCTAACTGTTGTAATAGGTATTGGTAGTATGGGTGATGTAAAAAAGGTTGGAAAAATTGGGGGAAAAGCTTTAATTTATTTTGAAATTGTTTCAACCTTCGCTCTTGCAATCGGCCTAATCGTCGTAAATATCGTTCAGCCAGGTAAAGGTTTTAATACAGAGGCTGCCAATGGGGCTGATGTCTCTCAATATACAGAGGCTGCCGCAGCAGAGCATGGCTTAGGGGCTTTTATTATGCAAATTATTCCTGAGAATGTCGTTGGGGCATTAGCGAATGGTGAATTATTACCTGTTTTATTCTCTGCCGTTTTATTTGGACTAGCTGCTGCAGCTATTGGGGAGCCTGCTAAGCCTGTTATTAAATTTTTTGAGCAAGTAGCAGATATCTTCTTTAAAATCGTTAACATGGTCATGAAAATTTCTCCTATTGGTGCATTCGGTGCCATGAGCTATACAATCGGTAACTTTGGTATTAAATCACTCGGAAACTTAGGATTTTTAATGCTATCTGTTTATATTACGATGTTTATTTTTATCGTTGTGATTATTGGCTTGATTACACATTACTTTGGCTTTAGTATTTTTAAATTTATTAAATACATTAAAGAGGAAATTTTTATCGTTATTGGGACTTCTTCATCAGAATCGGCCTTACCTTCTATGATGCGTAAACTGGAAAATTACGGTTGTTCTAAGCAAGTAGTCGGACTTGTTGTACCAACAGGCTATTCATTTAACTTAGATGGAACTTCCATTTACTTATCAATGGCTGCCATCTTTATTGCACAAGCGTACGGTGTGGATTTAGATATTTGGCATCAGATTACGTTATTAGCCATCTTAATGCTCACTTCTAAAGGAGCAGCGGGTGTAACAGGCTCTGGCTTTATTACACTAGCCGCAACATTGGCAGCATTTCCGATGATCCCAGTAGAAGGGATTGCCCTATTGATCGGAGTAGATCGTTTTATGTCAGAGGCACGTGCTGTCACAAACCTAATTGGTAATGGCGTAGCTACGGTAGTTGTTTCAAAAATGGAAAAAGAATTTGATACAGAGCAAGAAAAGCGTGCTCTTTCTGGGCACACTCAAATGCCATAAATTTAAACAGGCTGCTGAAAGCGAAATAAAAATTCGCTATTTCAGCAGCCTGTTCATTTTTAGATGATTCAACTTTTCACGAGGTAAGCTGATAAAAGATAAAGTAATTTTATCTGTTCGGCTTCTAAAAGATAGCTCTTTTCATGAAACCTCCTCAACTGCTTACTCGTATAGATAATGACTGGAGGTTTCTTTATGGCAATATTTACACTTACGTATCCTAAAGCTTTGAAAAGCTTTACCCATATTCCAATCGTGAATGAACAAAATGAAACAATATGTGTGCTTCAAAAAGTAGAGCGTTCCTCTGCCGGCAAAGTACTGAATGCTGTTTTGCTAGTAGCAGCACAGCAAACATTGCCTTATCGTTATGAAACGCGATCTACATTAGGTGCACCCCTTTTTCAAGTACAATCTACCCTATTAACAAAAGGAGTCAGCCATCAAATTGTGATGCCTGATGGTAGTTTGATACCGATTCAACGGAAAACAGTCCAATTATTGGAATCCTCTTATTCATTTACAATGGACGATTTAGACTTTCGGTTTGAAAAGGATTTTACTTCTACCGCTTATCTATATTGCAATAATGAAAAGATTGCTAGTGCTAGTCCTATTGAAACGGAGTTAGTACGAACAGGTATACAGTTTAAGCTTTTCCAGGCAGATGATATGCACTTTGTTGCACTCCTTGCAACTCTTTATCAAGCACTTTTTGCCATTACTACATAGTTTGCAGATGTAAATATGACAAAGGTATCGACGAATAGACTCTCGATGCCTTTGTCATAGATCCTCTTTTACATGATTAATTTATTTTTTGACGTTGCGCATTTAATATATTAATGACATAAGAATTATTTTGTGAAGCATTCGCTTGTACAATTTTTTTAATGGCTTCTTCTATCCCTATTGCTAACTGAATTCCTTCATGACTGGCGCCTTTTATCGTAGTTTGAATCGTAATAGTCGTTCGATTTTCAATGACTAAGTATTCGTATACATCAAAGTCTTCTAAACCTGCGATTAGCTCTTCCATCAACAGGTTGATATCATCCCCTATTTTCTTGTTGTCATCGCGCAACGAGGTAAACTCCCATCTTTCAAAAACGATGGGATAGTTTTTTAAAGGAGACGATTTAATTGCATTTTTGGCAATAGACTCCATATCTTTTTTGACCGTCTGCAAATAATCTTCTGTGCCGACTACTTGGATTACCAATTCCTTCTCTTCAGTCGTTTTAACATCAATCCCGACATACTTTTCAAGTAGCTTCTCCTTTAATCGAGAAAGGCTTAACTCTTCATTCGTAATAGGTGGTTGCTCCCCTTTATTTGCTACTGACTTATCATCTACTACTAATTTATCAAACAGGATTAGTATAGCTATTATCACCACTAACAACCCTATAACAAGCCCAAACCTTCTAACCATTGAATCCCTCCTGATAGGAAGGTATGACCCTTACTACTTCAATATTCACTTTTTTATAGGGATTCAGCAGATGCAGTGCGAGGTGTTGTAAAGAGAAATGTCTCCCTCAACGACTAGCTAGTCATTGTATTGCTTACTTTTCCTGATATATTCCGGGACGCGAAATAAATTCGCTTAATTTTGTCCATTTTATGTCAAGCTTTTCAAAAAGGAGTACACTAAAAAGGTAGTAATTCTAATATTTTGGAGGGTGTTTTATATGGACACAAAAGCAGCGGATATTAAAAATATACTGACATTAAATCTACTCGTACAAATTTTAGAGGAACGTGGCATTATGACAGATAAAGAATTAAAAGAACGCCTTACCAATACAGTTAAACTATCTTCTATGGAAAATGATTTAAAAGAAAAAGTTATTGAAGAAATTAAGCATTAATGTGTGTTATCACATCAAAAAACGACCGCTTCCATAATGATACCATCTTTGAAAGGGGTCGTTTTTTTCATAATAATACTTAAGATCGAATTGTTTTTAAAGCTGTTGACCAAGGAATGAGCTGATCTAACATTTGGTGAACAGAATCTGCTTGCACCTCTTTTGGTTTAAAGACAGAGCCATTTTCAAAATCAGTAAATAATGATAATGCCGGATGAACTCGAACATCTGCCACTAGTAGTTCTCCAAGAATGCCTCGTAAATGTTCAGCAGCACGTGCACCTCCAACAGAACCATAGGAGACAATACCAGCAGCTTTATTATTCCATTCTACTCGTAAATAATCTAATGCATTTTTTAATGCACCCGTAATGGAATGATTGTATTCCGCAACGATAAAGACAAAGCCGTCACATGCTGCTACTTTTTCTGACCATGCAGCTACACCTGAAGTATCTCCACCTGGTTCTCCTAAAAATGGTAATTTAAAATCTGCAATATCAATGATTTCATACTCTGCATCACGGCGTTTTTCGGCAACTTCCTTCACCCATGTGCCAACCTGTGGGCTTACACGCCCCTCTCGCGTACTTCCTAAAATAATACCAATTTTCAACATATAAATTCTCCCCACTTCATCCTTTATTGTGACTATTCTCGCTTCCTGTACGCGATTGCCACTCATAACCATTTTGGTCAAGAAAATAGTCCATTAATCATCACTACTCTAGGAATTGCAAGTATTATCTTCAATTCAAGATTAAATTAACATAATTCTTTATTTTCTGTCAATTATTTATATTAGAGGGGTAGAGAGCATTTATTTCAATTTTATCGGTTGCTCCAATGCATCGAGTTCCTCCTCAATTGCAGCATATTGTCTTTCTACAACATATTTAGCATCAGATAGAGCTGCATTATAAATATGGGGAGCAATCTGCTCCTTAATAAAATCTAACACACGCTCTGCTTCAAATTCACTAATGTCCTCATCACGCTGATTATAGAAAAATCGTTGAATATCAGCAAGTATCATTTCTTGCTGGTCTTTTGATAAACGGATAAACACGACAACTTCCCCATTTCTTTTAATAAATTATAAATTTATACCAATCTTATCATTATCAATAGATTGTTTGCATAAAAAAGGCTGAAACACTAGTACTACTAGAGCTCAGCCGCAATATTATTATTGACACTCAAAGGAATAACTAGTGGATAAAAAGTTTTTTTCCTTTGAAACTATCGCTTGTCCACCATCATCCTCACATTGTTGGGTCATAGCATCTATTTTCTTATCATTGATGGTATTCGTCATGACCGTCATACCAATGCCAAAAACAACGATGAATACACCTATTATAATCCATAACTTACCGGCTTTATTGCCTGCTGGTCTTTCACTAGCCACAATGTTCCCCTCACTTATACAAATAAAAATGGTTCAGTATGAATGGTTGATTGTACAAATTCAACTTGATATTTTTTATCTTCGCATAGTGTAGCCATTTTTTGGGCAACACCTGCAATCATCACTTTTTCTACATGATGACCAGGATCGACAATTTGTAAGCCAATAGCCTGTGCGTCTTGTGCCGTATGGAAGTACATATCACCTGTTAAAAAGACATCTGCACCTGCACGCTTCGCCGCATAAATATACTTATTACCGTCTCCCCCTACAAGCGCCACTTTGCTGATCTTTGACTGTAAATTACCTACGACACGAACTGCTGGGACTTTTAGTTGCTGCTTTACGAACTCAGCAAATTGCTGTAGCGTCATTTCCTGTGATAAGTAACCTACACGCCCTAACCCCATAACATTTGTTTGTTGCTCGAGACGTATAACATCATAGGCAGGCTCCTCATAAGGATGACTTGTGAGCATTGCCTTTAACACTCTGTTTTTAATGGATTCAGGAAATACGACCTCCACTTTTACTTCTTCCTCTACATGTAACTCTCCAACAGAGCCAACAAACGGTGTTGCCCCTGCTAATGCACGAAATCGCCCTTCACCAGTCGTCGTATAGCTGCATTCTTCATAGTCCCCAATACGACCTGCACCAGCCTTTTCAAGCGCCTCACGTAAGGCTTCTGCATTGGCAGTTGGTATAAAGACGGCTAGCTTCAACAGATTTTCAGCATACGTTTCTTCTAATATAGAACGATTTTCTAGCTTTAGGGCATCTGCAAGTAAATCATTGACCCCACCTTCAGCCACATCTAAATTTGTGTGTGCCGCATATACAGCAATATCATGTTTAATAAGCTTTTCATATAAGCGCCCTGCCGGATTATCTGTGCGGATATTCGCTAAACGTCTAAAAATTGGAGGATGATGAGCGATGATCAGCTCACAACCTTTTTCAATTGCCTCGTCCGCCACCTCTTCATTGACATCTAACGTGACTAATACTTTATGAACAGGCTTGTTGAGCGTCCCAATGGCTAAACCAATTGGATCATTTTCCATGCAAGCTAGTTTCTTGGGCGACCATGATTCAAATACTTGAATGATTTCTTGACCATTTACCGCTTTCATCTTACAAAACTCCTTCCACTAAACGTATTAAAGCCATTAGCTCTGCACGTTTTTCTTCAATTTCAGGTGTCTGTTCTGCTCCTTTAATAGATTGAAGGACACGTTGCCAGTTGTCTTTTTCACGTTGCCATTTTTTTATAAATGCTGGTGATTTGCGTTGGCTTAGTTTAGGGCCAACTAAAATCTCTGCTGTTGATAGCTCCATTTGCCCTCTTTGTAATACAAGGATTTCATAGATTTTATCATCTTCTTCTAAAATCTCTTCATCAAGGATCGCCCATTCATGTGCTAGAGCCCACTCCCGAATGACCTTGGCATGTATATTGGGTTGTAAGATAAGACGTGTGACACCTTGAAGCTTTTCGGGATGCTTCTCTAGAATGGAGACAATTAAAGGTCCTCCCATTCCAGCTATTGTCACCGTATCTACATGGTCTGCCTCTTCAATCGCTGCTAATCCATCAGCAAGACGTACTGTAATTTTTTCTACTAAGTTTTCCTTCTGAACTTGTCCTACAGCTGATTCATAAGGTCCTTTGACAACTTCCCCTGCTATGGCACGAGAGGCTGTTCCTTGGTGAATCAAATAACATGGTAGATAAGCATGATCACTACCAATATCCGCCATGACAGCTCCTGTTGGAACAAATTTTGCTACTGTTTCTAATCGCTTTGAAAGTTTTTGTGCGTTCATTTTATACCGCCTATCTTCAATAGAGTCATTAATAGTATGGATGATGTCGTGAAAAAAAACAAATGGAGTTGTCCATATTTCTATGTGGACAACCCCATTTTATTATGTACCTAAAAGTCCCAAGACGACCTCGGTGCATTCTTTTAAAGATAAAAGTAGCTGTACTTTAGCAGTACAGCTACTTGTCAGTCATACTATTCTAAAGTAGAAATGTATTCAGCGATTGCTTTTGCTTCCTCTTCAGTTTTCATGTTAGGTTGCATAGGAGTACCTTCGATACCCTTTGTTAAAACTTCTACGATATGTGCTTCATCTAAGCCATGTAGATTTGGACCCATACTACCAGTTAAATCACCACCGTGACAACCGATACAAGATTGTACTAGTGCTGAACCATCAGCATTCGCGTCTGTAGTTTCTGTAGTAGTTTCGCCACCACCCTCATGTTCAGCAGCAATTTCTTTCTTGTTATCTGCACCTTGTAAAGACATGAAGAAAATAAGACCAATACCAAATGCCAGAATTAAGATGTAAGGAACGACTGGATTGTTTTTCATAAGTTTCCCCTCCTCATTTTAAGTCTACTTCTATTATAATATAGAATCAGTCAACATCTAATATTGTACTTCATTAACAAAGAAACGAAAAGCCCTATTCGCTAAGTTTTCCTTTGTTTGTAACAAATTCGACATTTCTGTATCTATTGGATAAAATATGTCTTGCAAACACCAAAATTTGGTCAAATTGATCCCCCTATCCAACTCTTTTTCCTTATACTCTTGCTGTTATCATACCCTTTGCAGACATTCATATACCAAAAAATAAAAAAATCTGTATGCTATGTTTCAGCATACAGACTTTATTAATCCAAAAGATGAGAACTTTATTTACATGTTGATCAAATTGTAGATTCATTGTTGTAGAATAACATTTTTTAATGGTAAAGCTTATTTCGATGGAAATATTGTATGCGTACTGAGTTAAGATAAATTTATGATATAATACCCAATCAGTGCTAGTAATCCTAAAGCACCTGAGACTGTGAAATATAACAGTTTCATTTTAATACCCGACCAAAGCCATATTAGACAATTCGCTGCAATCAAGCAAAATAAAACCATATTATTTCCACTAAAATATGTAGTGCAAATGCGGATAGACATACTAAACAGCAGAATTGCCGCTAATACATGAAAAATAGGGGCTAGTAGTTGTTTTTTTCGTGCCATTTGCCATGCAACAATGAATAATATGCACGCGCCTATCCCCACAAGAACAGTTAAGATCAAAGTCAAAGATTTTATTGTAAAATAGATAGCCAATACAGCCATAATGGCGATACATAGACCTACAACTAACAGGATCATTTTTCTTTTTTCTGATGGTAAGATCGCTTGTTTAGGATGTTGCACTGGTTCTATTTCCTCTATATCTGCTCCTTCCGTATAAAGAGCTGCTAGAAAGTCGCAATAGTGCTCTGGCAAAAGTTTATTTTGCTTCCAAAACAAAATTTCATTCAGAATTATTTTTTTTCGAGGATTTGTCATAGTGTTAGCTCCAAACATTGCTTAATAATGGTTGTATTACAATTTTATCTCACACTATTTAAAAATACATCTGTACAAAGTAGCAAATCCATCATTCCCTTCATTCTAATTATCTATTATTGGAGATAACTAGATAGGTGAATAGAGGGGCACTTTTCATTTTCACTGTATAAAAAAGAGCTATCCAACTAGGTATTTTCACACTAATGGGATAGCTCCATCTATTTAAATTTACTCTAAGAAGTCTTTTAAACGTTTACTACGAGATGGGTGGCGTAATTTTCTTAATGCCTTTGCTTCAATTTGGCGAATACGCTCACGTGTTACGCCAAAGACTTTCCCTACCTCTTCTAAAGTTCGTGTGCGACCATCATCTAAACCAAAACGTAGACGAAGTACATTTTCTTCACGATCTGTTAAAGTATCTAATACATCTTCTAACTGCTCTTTTAACAATTCATAGGCTGCATGATCAGATGGAGATTGTGCTTCGGAGTCCTCAATAAAGTCTCCTAAATGTGAATCATCTTCTTCTCCAATTGGTGTTTCAAGAGATACTGGTTCTTGTGCAATTTTTAAAATTTCACGTACTTTTTCAGGTGTTAAATCCATTTCTTCACCAATTTCTTCTGGAGAAGGTTCACGGCCTAGATCCTGTAAAAGTTGACGTTGTACACGTATTAATTTATTAATGGTTTCGACCATATGAACAGGAATACGGATTGTACGAGCTTGGTCAGCGATTGCACGTGTAATAGCCTGACGAATCCACCATGTAGCATAAGTAGAGAATTTAAAGCCTTTACGGTAATCGAATTTTTCTACCGCTTTAATAAGACCCATATTTCCTTCTTGAATTAAATCAAGGAATAGCATGCCACGACCAACATAACGCTTCGCAATCGATACAACAAGACGTAAGTTAGCTTCTGCAAGACGTTTACGTGCTTCCTCGTCCCCTTGCTCAATACGCTCTGCAAGAGCAATTTCTTGTTCAGCTGACAGTAAATCTACTCGGCCGATTTCCTTTAAATACATACGTACAGGGTCATTAATTTTAACACCTGGTGGTACACTCAAATCATTTAAGTCGAAAGTTTCTTCATTCGCTTCTTCTTTCATGAGACTTTCTTCTTCAAATTCTTCTTTACCAATGATTTGAATATCTTTATGCTTTTCAAGATCCTCAGCAAAATGGAAAATTTCTTCGTTTTCCAATTCATAAGGCGTTAGTTTCTCTGAAATTTCTTTCATAGAAATTTCACCTTCTGTTTTTGCTTTTTCTTGTAGGAATTTTTTTGCATCATCTAATGTAATTTCTACTTCTATCTCTTTTGAACGTTCTGACTTGTCCGCCATAAACCTTCCTCCTTCTAAACAACCGAATCGGGTTAAATCGCCGATAACGATTTTCTTAAATGAATAATCTGTTGGGCGATTTCAAGTGCACGTGCATACTCATGCATCTTCTCCGCTTCCTTTGACTCATGCATCTTTTGATAAATTTCTTGCTCAATTCTATATTTTTGAAGCTGACGGATGGAGTCCATAACCTCTGCCTCTGCTTGATCAGGATCTCGCTCGACTAAAGCTGCTTCCATAACAATCTTCCGTAATTCAGCGTCATCTAAGATTTCCACAAAGCGTTGATAATCTGGATGACCATATTCCTCATAAAATCCTACTAAGCGAACAAAAACTGCCATATAAGCATCTCGTACAAATGGCTCTTTCTGGTCACTTCGTAATACCCTGTCTACTACATCTATATTATGAAGCATATGAGCCAGTAATAAACGTTCGGCACGTTCGGCTGCGTCCATAGGCTTTTGTTGCTGTGTGACTGGCATTGAAGGCATCTGTGTAGGTATTTCTGCTTTTGTAGAACGTACCTGATTAGCCTCCAGCTTTCGGAATTGGGCATAAATAGCTTCTTCCGAGATATTTGTTTCATTTGATAGCTGCCGTATATACAAATCTCGTTCCACTGGTGATGATCTACCTACCAGCTGTTCTAGGACTTCTTGAATATATTGAAGCGTATCATTTTCAAATTGAAAGTTCTTATTGCGTCTAGCATGCATCATCATAAAAGCAATATACGCATGAGGGTTTTCCAAAATTTGTTCCTTAAATGCTTGTCCACCTAAAGTGCGAATATATTCATCAGGATCTAATTTTTCTGGTAACACAGCAATATTAACTTTCATCCGCTCCGTATGCAGTAATTGCGCCGCTCGTTTTGCTGCATCAAATCCAGCATTATCACCATCATAGCAAATCGTAATCTGCTCTACTAAGCGCTTTAGCTTTGTGATATGCTGATTTGTTAGCGAGGTACCCATAGTCGCAACGGCATTCATTACACCTACAGAGTTAGCTGCTAGTACATCCATAAAACCTTCCATCAATACTACTTGACGATTTTTTCTGATAGAAGTTCGTGCTTTATCTAGGTTATATAGCACTTCACTTTTTTGAAATATTGGTGATTCTGGACTATTTAAATATTTCGCTTCCTCACCAGTTGATGAAATTATTCGACCAGAGAAGGCAATGATTTTACCATTTTCATCACGAATAGGAAACATGATTCGTCCTCTAAAACGATCAAAATAACGTTCTTCTCCCTCTCGCTTAATGATTAAGCCACTTTCCGCAATTTCTTGTAAGTTATAACCTTTTCTTTCAAGCAATATTGTTAATGCATCAAAGCTTGGGAGAGACCAACCAATGTTATTAGATTCGATAAGTTCCCTTGTAAATCCTCTTTCTAGTAAATAATTTAAAGGTTCTTCGCCATCCTCTGTATTTAATAGTAGATGGTGAAAAAAATCTGCCGCAAAAGCGTGTGCTTCCTTCATCCTTTCTTCTGCTTTAGATACTTTTTTCGTTCCCCCTGGAAAACTTGGCTCAACATCTAATTGTATGCCAACACGTTCTCCAAGTTTCACAACTGCATCAGGAAAAGAAATACCTTCCATATCCATTACAAAAGTAATAGCATTTCCCCCTGCACCACAACCAAAGCAATGAAAAATTTGCTTATCAGTTGATACAGAAAAAGATGGTGTTTGCTCTCCATGAAATGGACAGAGGCCAAACCAATTTCGCCCACGCTTGGTCAGCTGCATGTATTCACTAATTACATCAACGATATCCGATTGTGTACGAATCTGTTCAATTACTTCTTCTGGAATTTTCCCTGCCAAATCCATCACCATCTTTTATATTTGCGTTATAGAAACACAATTCGCTATTCGTTTTAAAATTCCTTTATTTCTCGACAAAAAATTAGGATTTTTCTCTTATAAATATTTTTACCACAATTTTATTATTATAAAACAAAAATTAGTTTTTATCTATACCATTTTCAAAATCCACTCAAAAAAACCGCCTCTACTAACCGAGGTGGTTTCAAATTACTTTCTTATTTACAGGTCAAAATATGTTCTATGATTGTATTTGCTGTCTCTTCTACCGCTTTGTTCGTCACATCTATAACTTTACAGCCTATTTTATCGACAATTTTTTCAAAATGTTGGATTTCTTCTAAAATTCGTTCATGCTGTGCGTATATGGCATCATCATTCAATCCAAGTGACATTAATCGTTCTTTTCTTATAGAGTTTAACTTTTCAGGTGAAATGATTAAGCCAAAGCATTTTTTTGGATCTAGCTGTAAAAGCTCTTCAGGTGGTTCTACCTCTGGAACTAAAGGAACATTTGCCACCTTATATTTTTTATGGGCTAAATATTGTGAAAGTGGCGTTTTGGACGTTCTTGATACACCCACAAGGACAATATCCGCCTGTAGTAACCCACGTGGATCTCTACCATCATCATATTTTACCGCAAATTCAATCGCTTCTATTTTTTTAAAATAATCATCATCAAGCATATGAACAATACCTGGTGTTTCTAAAGGATTCTCTTCCATAAAGGTCGCCATGGATTGTAAAGCTGGTCCTAAAATATCCACGGCATGAATTTTTTCTTGTTCACATAGATCATGTAATAATTTACGCATTTCTTGACGAACTAGTGTATAGACGATAAATGCTCGCTGTTGTGCTGCAAGAAAAACAATTTTACGAATAAGCTCCTCGGATTGAATATGTGGAAATCGACGAATAACAGTATTTTCAAGACCCGGTCGGAACTGGCTAATAACTGCTTTTGCAACTTGATCACCAGTTTCACCGACTGAATCAGATACAACAAATACGCGTAGTCTTTTCATGCAGTCTCCTTCTAACTTTAGACATTTTGTGCAAGAGATAAGAAAGCTCGTGTAATCGTTGTTTTTGTAAGACGACCTACTATGGTCAAACCACCCTCTTGGGGTTCAACCACTGGTAGCGAATCAACTTCTCGTTCAATAAGTTTGTTCGCCGCGACAACTAAAGAATCGGATCTTTCACAGTACGAAATATTTGGCATACGTGTCATAATAATATGTACTGGAATTTTATTTAAATCCTGCGTGCCAATACTAGTACGCAGTAAATCTTTGCGAGATAGTACGCCTGTCAAAAACTCATTCTTATCTACGACAAAGAGTGTACCAACATCTTCAGAAAACATAAAGCAAATTGCATCATAAACCGTCATAGTTTCTGGTACTACTACAGGACCCGAATGGAAATCCTTCACTTTTAAATTATGAATACTATCCATTAGGTTGACAGATGCCTTTTTACCTGAATAAAAATAACCAACTCTTGGTCTTGCATCTAAAAATCCTGCCATTGTTAGAATGGCTAAATCTGGTCTTAAAGTTGCTCTTGTCAGATTGAGACGTTCGGCAATATGTTCACCAGTAATAGGGCCGTTTTCTTTTACAATTTGTAATATGTCTTCCTGACGTTTATTGAGTTCGATTGGACTCACCGCCTCAAATCTAATAGTGTTATACTTATGCTCAATTATTATATACTATTTTAATAATTATTGCGAATTAAAGAACTACATGCTACAATATTGACACATACGCTTGCTCTATTTGTATTTTCGAGCAAAATTGCGTTATACAGGCGATGATGGGAAAAAAGTATCTGTTCCATTCAATAGCGAGTAGAAGATGGTGAAAGTCTACATAGCAACAGAGAAAAGGCACTCCCTGAGCTAACTTTTTAAAAAGAGGTTTTAAACATTTGTTTAAAACAATCAGGGTGGAACCGCGGGTATTAGCACTCGTCCCTGGGCATACATTGTGCCCGGAGACGGGTGCTATTTTCATTTAGTCCAACTAAATGAACAAACTTTAGCGATTTACCGCTAAAAGAATAATCTGTAAAACTAAGAAGGAGGCTATTTTATGGCTAACAAATCAATGGAAACCATCGTATCATTAGCAAAACACCGAGGTTTTGTCTTCCCAGGCTCAGAAATCTACGGTGGTCTAGCAAACACTTGGGATTATGGTCCACTAGGTGTTGAATTAAAAAACAATATTAAAAAAGCATGGTGGCAAAAATTCGTTCAAGAATCAGAATACAATGTAGGTATTGACGCGGCTATCTTAATGAATCCAAAAGCTTGGGTTGCTTCTGGTCACGTGGGTAATTTCAATGACCCAATGATTGACTGTAAATCTTGTAAAGCTCGCCATCGTGCAGATAAAATTATTGAAGATGCTGCGCTAGCAAAAGGTGATGAAATCATTGTCGATGGTATGACATTCGATCAAATGAAAGAAACAATGATTAAATATGACGTTGTATGTCCTGATTGCGGAAAAGCTGATTTCACAGATATTCGCCAATTCAACCTTATGTTTAAAACTTTCCAAGGTGTAACGGAATCGTCTACTAATGAAATTTACTTACGTCCTGAAACGGCACAAGGTATATTCGTAAACTTCAAAAACGTTCAACGCTCTATGCGTAAACGTACACCTTTTGGTATTGCACAAATCGGTAAGTCTTTCCGTAATGAAATCACACCAGGTAACTTCACATTCCGTACTCGTGAATTCGAACAAATGGAGCTAGAATTCTTCTGCAAACCAGGTGAAGACCTTGAATGGCATGCATATTGGAAAGAATTCTGTAAAAATTGGTTACTAAACTTAGGCATGAAGGAAGATTCTATGCGTCTTCGTGATCACGAGGATGATGAGCTATCTCACTACTCAAATGCGACAACAGATATCGAATTCAAATTCCCATTTGGTTGGGGAGAGCTTTGGGGCGTTGCTGATCGTACAGATTACGATTTAAAACAACATATGGAACATTCTGGTGAAGATTTCACTTATATCGATCCAGTTTCAAATGAACGCTATGTTCCTTATTGTATTGAACCATCTTTAGGAGCAGATCGTGTAACATTAGCATTCCTATGTGATGCTTATGATGAAGAGGAGCTAGAAGGCGACGATAAACGTACAGTGTTACGCTTCCATCCTGCTTTAGCACCATTCAAAGCTGCTGTTCTACCACTTTCTAAAAAATTATCTGATGAAGCGGCTAATGTTTGGGCTGAGCTTCGTAAAGCGTTCCCTGTTGATTTCGATGAATCACAATCTATTGGTAAACGTTACCGCCGACAAGATGAAATTGGTACACCATTCTGTATCACTTACGATTTTGACTCAAAAGAGGATGGCCAAGTAACAGTTCGACACCGCGACTCTATGTCACAAGTTCGTATGCCAATTGCAGAAGTAAAAGCATATATTGAAAAACATCTTCAATTCTAATGTTTAAATTACCAAAAGAGGGAGTAGCCGATAAGGCACTCCCTCTTTCTTATACTTGGGATGTTGAAAATAAGCGCTCTTGCATCTTTTCCTCAAAAGAAAACTTTTTCATACTCATCCCAATTAAACTAACAAGTACCTCTTCAATATCATCTAATGAGTAATATAGAAACGTTCCTTCTCGCATAGGACGTACTCGCTTATCAACAGTTCGCTCATCTTCAATAAAATAAGCGACATTCACATCGCAATGTCCCATTAATTGTGTAATTCGCTGATCATCACCAGGATTGATGAAAAATGGTACAATTTTATCAATATACAAAATACTTTGTACAAGCTTAATGAAAAAATTTTCTCGTAATGATGTTTCTACTACTAAAATGGCCGTTTTCTCATGCTGATAATCCATGTATAAAACATTTAATTGCTCTTCTAATAGTTTTTTTAAGATGCTTATAGCGTTTTTGTATTTCGTCATATCTGTTTGAATTTCTCTTGTTAACACACGTAAAATACGAAAGGCTGGTAAGAAAATTTTCAAAACAATTTCTTTAGGATGTAAATGGTCAATTAATTTATTAAAATGAATTCTCAGATTATTTTCATCACAGCGAATCAATTGCTCCACAAATAAGTTAAAAATCTCTTCAAAGCTATTGGAACGATAGTCAATCATCTTCGCAATTTTCACACTATAATTCAAAGGCAGGTTCATCAATTTCTGTTCATCTAGCAATCTCACCTTCGGTAATGTAGGAAATAAATCATACACTAACTCAACTTGTGCACTGCGATTATCTGACAACATTACAACCGAGTTGACTGGGTAAATTCCTAAACATTCTACAAACTTATGCATAAAATTCTCATTATATAAATGGCGATCTCTATATAAAACAGCTAAAGCATCTGTAGCACCGTAGCCCATATGATAGACTCTCTTTGATGTCATGGCTGAATAAACATCAATAATTTGTAATAATTGCACACCTTCACTCATATTATCTGCACAAAGTTGATTCGGATAGCCCTTCCCGGCAAAGCGTTCGTGGTGATCTCGCGCTAAATAGGCGATGTCCTCTTCATTTTGTTCTACTAGTAGCTCATAACCCCTTGTTGTGTGTGTTTTAACGATTTCAAATTCATCTTCTGAGAGCTTTCTCTTTAAATTTAGTATTTCTTGAGGGATAAACACCTTCCCAATATCATGGAACAAATAACCCCTTGCTAACGTTTCGATATCCATTAAACCTAGGTATCTAGCAAAGATGGTACCTAATACAAATACATCAAATGAATGGACAAAGGAATATTCATCCCATTCCTTTAAACGTATAAGCAGTTCATAACGATGTTTTTTTTCTAAAATTTTTTCGAAAATCTCTCGTACATAGGCTGTATCCTGCATACTTTTAAGTATTTGCCCATAGCGCAATTCATGTACGACATTCTCCAGGGTGGTCATAAAAAGCTGACTCACTTTTTCCTTATAATCATCAACTGGCTCGCTTTTTTCAATTAATGGGGCAAAGAGATCTTCATATTCTCTTGTTCGTTGCGCACTTAAATCATGGACAACTCGAACTGAATCAGATGGTAAATAGACAGACAATTCATCTACTTTACGAAGTTTAAGTAAGGCAATAATTCGTTCCGTTAAAACTAGATCCTTTTTAGCTAGTAAGCGATACTCTGAAAAAATATCTTCTGCTAAGATATCATTTGCTTCAACTTCATGAATACTTAAGGTTACTTTTCGTAGCATATTTTCTGCCACATACGCATGTACTAAGCACTATGTGACTCCCTCCTTCTTCCGTAAGACTGCGTTATTCTGATAAACGTATAAGCATACGTTTTTGCTGATAGAGGCTTTTCATAGGCAAATCTAAATTTATCTAACGTACATTTACGGGGATGAAACGACTAATTATACTCATAAAAATATAAATACGATTATCTACATCATTTACAATATCATAGGTTAAAATACCTTTTCAACTAGTATATGGGACTCCTATGAATAGTTTCTACTATTTATATATTGAAAACTAAATGAAAATACAAATCTATTTAACTATAAAATAATTAATCATTATAATTTCAATGTTATTAATGAATTCAATAGACATATAAATGATGATTTTAAAACAAGTATTTATTAAATAAGAATAAATTTTTACGTTAATTTTATTTTGTAAAATTTTAAATTTTATCCATCCACTTTCCTTATTAAAGGAAAGGTTTCATACGTAAAGTTTCCATTTTTTCACCTTTATAGAAGGAGATAAGTACTAAAGCTTTTTAATACATGTGAAAAACGTTAATGGAAAGCTAAAAGCAACGCTAGAAGAAGTAAAAGAAGAGGATTGTACAGAAATCTACCCATTAAGTGAACGGATAGCAAATTACCATTCGTACCAACACAGGTAACGGATGAATTAACACTAGCCGCTTCTGAGCTCCTTTCGCCCTTGTTTATGTAGTTATCGATTTTTGCAGACACTGCCATTCTCTATTTAACGGGGAAAAAACGGGGAAAGAGCTAAGCTGATCTTTATATTGAAAGTATTGCTGGTAAACGGGCTATTTTATTCGTATTAGACGATGAAATTTAAAGAATGCAAAATGCCAGAAGAACATTATTGATCTTCTGGCATTTCCTCTTTAGACCGTATTTGCAATTCAGGTGTTCTCTCTAGCTGCTCAATAAATTTTCTCGTCTTAAAGCGAATACCCGTTTGCTCTTCATAAATCGTTGTAATAATTTTTTTGATAAAATATTTTGTTTCCTTTTTCAAATCTATTTTTCCAATTTGATCAATTGGAACTGTATAAAACATACGTATTAGCTTAAGCTGGGTTGGGGTTAAGCGGATGATGTAGGGATCATGCTGATAACAGCGATGACATAAAAAACCTCCTTGTGCAAAGGAAAAAGCAAACTCTCCATCTACAGCTCCACATGAGGCACAAGCATGTAATATGGGTTGCACACCTGTATAGGGCAGCATTTTCCATTCTACAAAAAGGGTAATGGCTTCAGGATCATAGCCTTCCTCTATTGCTTGTAAAGCATGGAGTAAAACATCAAATGCAAAGGGCTCCGGCTTTCCTTCTTCTACCACACGCTCCACTAATTCCATTATGTAGCTAGCATAAGCTGTAGCCATTATATCCTCACGAATATGGCGCATAGAATTCAAATGCTCCCCTTGTTGCAATGTACCCATGCCTGTATGGTGTTGTACCATAAACATACCATACGTAAAGGGTTGTGTGACAGATGCTAATCGACTAGAAGGCTTTTTAGCTCCTCGTGCCATAGTGGCAACCTTCCCTGCCTCACGCGTCAATAAGGTCACAATTTTATTGGATTCACCATAAGCACGCACCTTTAAAACAATTCCTTCCCATTTATGAAGCATAGTCCCCCTCCTTTCTAAAAGCTGTCCATGAAAATAGAGCTCTCCAAAATTTTTTGGACAGCTCAACGTAAAAACTATAAAAGCATCTTAATATTCATCATCACGGAAACCGAAATCACGTAAATGCGTTGATTTATTGCGCCAATCTTTTTGTACCTTTACCCATAGCTCTAAATAAACTTTAGAACCTAGCAGCATTTCGATATCCTTACGCGCCCGTGTCCCTACTTCTTTCAATAAGGCACCACGTTTACCAATGACAATGCCTTTTTGAGAATCGCGCTCCACAATGATTGTGGCTGCAACATGAATTTTATCTTCATTTTCTTCATCTCGACGAATTTTATCTATGACAACAGCTATAGAATGCGGAATTTCTTCACGTGTTAAATGTAACACTTTTTCACGAATAAGCTCTGAAATAATAAATCGCTCTGGATGATCTGTTACTTGATCCGCTGGGTAGTATTGTGGCCCTTCTGGTAAATATTTCGATAGTGTTGCTAATAAATTTTCTACGTTATTGCCTTGTAGAGCCGAAATCGGTACAATCTCTGCAAAGTTATAGCGTTCTTTATAACTGTCAATAATCCCTATTAGCTCATCAGGATGAATGGCATCGATTTTATTGATAACTAGGAAGACAGGGGTTGGGTTCCCAGCTAACATTTCTAGAATAAATTCATCGCCTTTACCAAGTTTCTGCTCCGCATTGACCATGAACATAATAACGTCCACTTCACGTAACGTGTTTTTAGAAACCTTGAGCATGAAATCGCCTAGTTTATGTTTTGGTTTGTGGATACCCGGTGTATCAATAAAAATCATCTGGCTATCATTTGTTGTTAGTACGCCTTGTACTTTATTTCGTGTTGTTTGCGGCTTATCACTCATGATCGCAATTTTTTGGCCAATGACACGATTTAAAAATGTCGATTTTCCAACGTTCGGGCGACCAATAATAGAGATAAAGCCTGACTTGTAGCCATTATTAGTTTCCTGCATTCTCTAAATCCTCCGTCGTAAAGGCAAACGGTAGTAATTCGCCCACTGACGTTACCGTAACATCACCTTTTAAATTCGTTAAATAGACAGGCATAGTTGGAGCACAAAACTCCATCATGACCTGACGACATGCTCCACATGGTGCACATGGCCCGTCCGTATCAGCTACAATCGCAATGGCTTCAAATTCGTAAATGCCCTCAGATATTGCCTTAAAAAACGCTGTACGCTCCGCACAATTCGTCATACTATAGCCTGCATTTTCAATATTACAGCCGTGAATAACCTCTCCCTCTTTTGTTAGAAGAGCAGCCCCTACTTTAAATTTTGAGTACGGAACATAAGCTTTTTCACGTGCTTTTTTTGATTCTTCTAGTAATGCTTGCATATCCATTGTCATCTATACTAATTCTCCCTCACATTTATGGTTTATTTACATTAGAAGACACTCATTTCCATTAAAACCATTTTGGTAGAAAGATGAGTAATCCGATTATAGCACTGAATAGCGCAAATACAAGCACTGCACCTGCTGCAATGTCTTTTGCTTGCTTAGCAAGTGGGTGTATCTCTGGGGAAGCTAAATCGACTACCCGTTCGATGGCTGTATTGATCATTTCTAGTGCAAACATTAGTGCTATTAATAGTAGCACAATATACCATTCGATACGAGATAAACCCGTTAAATAACCAGCCAACATAACAATAATTGCACTTACTACATGCGATTTAAAATTCTGTTCTTTACTCGCTGTTAGGATGCCTTCTATTGCATAGCCAAAAGATCGCAAGTATTTGCGCCAATCCATTTAGTCTCGTCCTAAACCGAAAGTCTTTAATATGTCATCTTGCTTTGCAAACATTACTTTTTCATCTTCTGGCTCCATATGGTCATAACCAAGTAAATGTAAAAAACCATGCACTGCTAAAAAGCCTAATTCTCGCTCAAAGGAATGATTGTATTCCTCAGCTTGCTCTTTTGCACGATCGGTTGAAATAATGATATCCCCTAATATTCGTGGCATACCTTCAAACGTTACTTCTATTTCCCCTTCACCCAGCTCCTCTAGTGCAAAGGAAATAACATCTGTTGGCTGATCCTTGCCACGGTATTCACGATTAATATCTTGAATCGCCTGGTTCGTAACAAACGTCACAGAAACCTCTGTTTCTGGCTCAATGTTTTCAATACTCGCAGCATGCTGCAATAGCTTTTCAACAAGCTCCGTATGCTGTACTGATACTTCATTTGTTTCATCTGTAAAATCAATTGTTAAAATCATAGATCCTCCTACTTGTCTGCCTTTGGATATTCAATACGTGAGTGGAAAATCCCATTCAACGTTTCACAAAGAACTCTCTCTATACATTTTAACTCTTTTATTGAAATATCGCATTCATCAAACTGATTATCCTGTACTCGATCATCAATAATTGCTCGTACTAGCTTATGAATTTTTTCAGCATTAGGTTCTTTCATTGAACGAACCGCTGCCTCTACACTATCCGCCACACTAATAATGGCCGCTTCCTTCGTTTGAGGTTTTGGCCCAGGATATCTGAACGTAGCTTCATCAATGGATTTCCCCTGCTCTTTTGCTTTAAATAAGAAAAATTTTAACAAACTTGTTCCATGATGCTGTAAGGCGATATCAATTATTTCTTGAGGCATTTTATAGCGTTTTAACATGTCAGCTCCGTCAGTCGTATGGGCTATAATAATTTCCGCACTTGTTTCAGGTGGTAATGAATCGTGTGGGTTAATACCAGACATCTGGTTTTCAATGAAAAAAGCTGGACGCTTTGTTTTACCAATATCATGATAGTAGCATCCAACACGTGCTAATAATCCATCAGCACCAATTTCTTCACACGCTGCCTCCGCTAAGTTCGCAACCATTACACTATGATGATATGTGCCTGGTGCTTCCATTAGTAATTTTTTTAATAATGGATGATTCGGGTTGGAT
>NZ_DAMDAY010000008.1:0-4158 GCF_032093475.1 Lysinibacillus sp.
CACGTTGAGCAATACCTTGGCCCCGTTTATGGCCGAAACGTTCGACTGCGCGCATGATGACCTGTTCACCCGCTTCACCAAACTCATCTACAACTGGCTTAGCAATTTGTGCAAACATTTTTGAAAAACGGGCGAACGTTGTTAAATCCGCAAATTTCTCTTCACCTTCCACGATCGATGGTAAATATTCAAAGAAAGTATGATTTTCGCCTTCTGCTGTTGCCTTCTTAGCCATGGCTTCAGCGTCCTTTAAACCAAATGCCTCTAAACCTTTTTGTATTAATTCACGACCATACTCCCCATATTGCTCTGTAATGGAGAGATGTAACTCTGTAAACATTTTTGCCGTAATTACGTCCATGGATAAAGCCTTCATCATTAATTTTTCCCCTGCCATTAGTATGAGCCCCCTCAATACAAATCTTATTGATTTACTTGGATTTTATTTTTATTATAGAGGTGGCTAGTAAATGAAATCAAATGAATATTTACACAATTTATTATGAAAAAAAATCATAAAAGGAGATGGCGGTAATATGGCAACATTGGCACAATATATTGCTTTCCATACGCTGATCAATACGGGGAATTTTACAGAGACAGGATTAAAGCTAAATCTTACACAGTCTTCAATCAGTCACACGATTAGTAATTTAGAGGCAGAATTTGGTTTGTCACTAATTATTCGAAACCGTAACAATATTGTTTTAACGAGTGAGGGAAAGATTATTTATGAGCATATCTCAAAGATATTGCAGCAACAGCAGCAACTAGAAACCTCAGTCGCTAAATTAAAAAACCTAATTGGTGGTACGTTATCCGTTGGTATTCTACCAAGTGTTTCACTTGTCTTACTGCCAAAGGTTTTAGCGTACTTTGAACAGCATCATCCGGATTTACACATTCGTTTGTTGGAAGGGGATTATGACCAAATAGAGGATTGGTTACATAATGGGGTAGTAGATATTGGATTTTTAGTACAACCACATTCTAAACATCTTGTATTTGACGCGATTTTTGATGATGAACTTGTCTGCATCATGGCGAAGGAGCATCCATTAGCAAAAGAGAGTGAACTTAACATTGAGCAATTACAGGATGAACGTTGGATTATGCCTAAACGTACTATTGACCGAGATGTATCAAGGGTTTTAGCCAAACATAAAATCCACCCGAATGTGGTATATGAATTATCGGTCGATCAGGTCATTTTAACAATGGTTAATGAAAATTTAGGTATTTCCATTGTTCCGAATTCTCTCTTACTACATGCGCCAAGTAGTTTGATTAGAAAAAAATTTTCTCAAGCATATATTCGACAGGTTGGAATTGCATACAAACACAGTGTTCATCTTTCTCCGGGGGCTTTAAAGTTTGTAGAAATATCGAAATACTTTGCATCCTTTTTACAAATTTAGTTATTGACAATTAAAATAACCCGAACTATTATCTGATAAAACCAATTGGGATTGTTTACTTTAATCAGATGGAGGACGTTTGGGTTATGCATACGATTGTTTATGTTGAGATATTTATCTATTTACTCGCAATGCTTGGAGTTGGGATTTACTTTAGCAAAAAAGATTTATCACATAATGATTACTTTCTAGGGGGCAATAAACTACCTGGCTGGGCGCTAGCCTTTTCAGAACGAGCTACTGGGGAGTCAGCCTACATGTTTTTAGGGGCAATTGGCTTTATTTATGTAGCAGGACTTTCTGGCATTTGGATTTTATCAGGCATGCTCTTAGGGGTAGTTGCTTCATGGTTATTTTTATCAAAACGTTTTATGACTGAGCAACAAAAATATAAGGTGAATAGTTTAACAGACTATATTGCTGTCAAATTTCCAAAGCATGCTGACATTATTCGTTGGCTAGCTTCTGCGGTTATGGTGTTATTCTTTGTTTGTTATTTAGCTGCTCAATTTTCAGGGATGGGCAAAACGATTTACTCCTTCTCAGGATTAAACATTACTTGGGGTACAATTATTATTGGTGCAATAATAATTGCCTATTCATGTATGGGAGGATTTATGTCTGTTGTGTGGACAGATACAATCCAAAGTTTTTTAATGCTCATCTCATTTATTATTGTCCCTATCGCGGCTTATATGGAAATCCAACATCAGGGTTTAAGCATTTCAACAGAGCTTGCGAATATGGGCAATGGTGCGGATAGCTGGGTGGGCGGCTTAAATGGACTTGCTTTAGGAGCTATGCTATTTACAAATCTGTCATGGTTCTTTGGTTGGCTAGGCGGACAACCTCAATTAAGCTCTCGTTTTATGGCTATTACAACTGAAAAAGAGCGCATTACAGGACGTAATATGGCCATCATTTGGACGCTCATTGTATATGTAGGTGCTTTCTTATCAGCTATTTTCGCATCCACTTTGTATAAACAAGGCTCTATAGAAGACCCAGAGATGATTTTACCTCATATGGTATTTGAAATCTTACCACCGTGGGTTGCGGGAATTATTGTTGCAGGTATTTTAGCAGCAATTATGTCCACAGCATCATCACAATTATTAGTGATTACAACGTCTATAAGTGAGGATATTATCCACAAGACATTACGTTGGAATGTTTCTAGTAAAAAACTAGTTCACCTTTCTCGTCTAGTTGCAGTGATTAGTGGGATTGTAGGTATTATTATTTCACTTAAATCAGGCTCAGTCATTTATAATTTAGTTTCCTTTGCATGGGCAGGGATTGGTAATACATTTTCTGTTGTCATTCTTTTAATCTTTTTCTGGAAACGTGTTTCAGGTATTGGGGTCATTGCCACAATTGTTGTAGGTTTCATTAGTGCAATTGCATGGTCTCTCTCTCCTATGGAGGCCATTGTTTCGGCTAAGGCAGCGACATTCTTTATTTGTTTAATTGTTGGGGTTATCGTGTCTTTAGTATGTCCTGATAAAGAGCAAGAGCAAATAAAAGTGTAGAAGTTTAAAAGTATTTTAGAATAATAAGTGGAACTCCTGTTTTGAAGATATTTCTCAAAATGGGAGTTTTCTTTTTATACAATGGAAATATGATAAAAGGAAGAGCAACCACTCTAACAGGAAATTACATAATGTGTGGACCTTTTAGATAAACGATGAATATGCAAAAATGAAGCAAGGGGGTTAGGAAGTTGTTTAATGATTTTAAGGTTTTAGATGAAGGTCCTGTTTATGTGCAATTAAAGAAATATGTTCAAGATATGATTGTCAAGGGACATCTATTGGAGCATCAAAAGCTTCCATCTACCCGTGAACTTAGTAAGTTATTAACAGTCAGTAGAAATACAGTGTTGAACGCATATGCCGAATTAGAGCAAGATGGCATTATCTATGCAGTGAAGGGCAAAGGGCATTTTGTTGGAAAGGTTACTACATTAAAAACATCGTCTATTATTGAAATGGATTGGAAGAAGAGGTTAAATGATACGACTTTATTAGCAGATGAAATTGATTTAATAAGACAAGATATACACTGGCAAAAGGGCATGATTTCTTTTATTAGTATAGCCCCAGAAGAAAAGCTTTTTGATGTTGAAAACTTCAAAAGGGCATTCCTCACAAGAATGTCCATTGAAGGAGATATTGTTTTAAATTATGGCTATGCAAAGGGATATAAACCTTTAATTGATTACCTTCTTGGTTATATGGAAATGAAGGGTGTAGATATTTCTAATAAAGATATTATGATTACTAATGGTTTTACGGAGGGGCTAGATATATTATTGTCCTCTTTCGCCAAAAAGTCAGGGCGTGTTCTATGTGAAAACCCTACGCATCATGCAGCATTGAAGCTTTTCCGTATGCATGGATTAGACATTCATGGGATCGATATGAGTGATGATGGGGTTGATATAGGTCAGGTGGAACAAGACTTAGCGGAAAAGCAATTTGATTTTGCCTATTTCATCCCGTCCTATCATAATCCAACTGGAATCGTCACTTCTTCTGAAAAAAGGAATGCTATTTTCCAGCTCTTTTCAAAATACCAAATCCCCATTGTAGAGGATGGCTTTAACGAAGAATTAAGGTACACAGGTTCTCATTTGGCACCACTGATAGCCTTTAGCGGATCAGGTAATAACATTGTCTATATTGGCAGCTTCTCTAAAATCCTATTTCCAGGCCTACGTGTTGGCTGGATTTTAGCA
>NZ_DAMDAY010000008.1:4168-17530 GCF_032093475.1 Lysinibacillus sp.
AATCAGTTATTTAGAGAGCATGAAAAGAGCTCGAACGATTCATACATCGACATTAGATCAGGCGGTGTTATACCAATATTTGCAGGATGGCTATTTTGAAAAATATTTAAAGAAGGCAAGGTCTGTTTATAAGAAAAAATATGAGCTTGCTCGTCAAGCTTGTATGCAATATATTCCCTTTAGCAGAATAACAGGTGATGGGGGCCTCCATCTTTTTATAGAGCTAGAAGAGGGTGTAGATGCACGGATACTATTGGAGAAATGCTATAACAAGGGTGTCGTGTTTTATCCGGGAGATGTATTTTTCACAAATGGAAGAGGTAATAATACATTTCGTTTAGGATTTTCTCGATTATCAGACGAGGATATAATTCGTGGAATTCAAATCATCGGTGATACATTGAAAAATGAAATGAGGGGTTGAGAAAATGAAGGTTGGCGTAATCATGGGTGGCACTTCCTCCGAAAAGCAAGTTTCGATTATGACTGGTAAGGAAATGGTCGCTCAATTAGATAAGCACAAATACGATGTTTTTGCCATTACGTTGGATGACAACAAAGAGGTAATAGATAAGGTTCGTGACATTGATGTGGCGTTACTGGCACTACACGGTAAGTTTGGAGAGGACGGTACGATTCAAGGTGTATTAGAAGCATTGGATATCCCTTATACCGGGAGCGGTCTGTTAGCTAGTAGTTTGTGTATGGATAAAAATATGACTAAAAAAATACTACGCTATGAAGGGGTTGCTACACCTAATTGGCTGCACTTTGTTAAGGGCGAGGAGCTTCCTTTACAGAATATAGAGCTTATGGGCTATCCACTTGTTGTTAAACCGAATGCGGATGGCTCAAGTGTAGGTGTTCACATCGTTCACGATCGGAGTGCCTTATTAGCTGCTGTTACGGACGTATTTAAATCGAATAACGAAATTATTATCGAGGAGTATTTGATCGGAGACGAGATTACATGCGGGATACTGAATGAGGAGCTATTACCTGTCCTATCAATCAAACATACGGCAGTATTTTTTGATTATAAGGCGAAATATGATGATGCTTCCACGATAGAGGAGCCAATAGAACTTCCGCCTGCTATTCATGAACGAGTAGCAAAGGCTGCTATGATTAGTTACAAGGCATTAAAATGTAGCGTTTATGCTAGAGTGGATATGTTGGTTAAGGATGGCGTTCCTTATGTGCTGGAGGTTAATACACTCCCTGGAATGACACCAAATAGCTTACTACCAAAAAGTGCACAGGCTGCTGGAATTAGCTATTCAGCATTATTGGATAGCATTATTGAAAGCTCCTTACAGATTAAGAGAAATGGATAAAATAGAGAAAACACCTTTTGTTTTTGCGAACAAAAGGTGTTTTTGACTTTTTTAAGATTTTGCTAATTCAATAAAACCTTCTCCAAAAACGTCTCTTACATCATGAATGGCAATAAAGGCGTCTTTGTCGACCTCTTTGACAATTTTTTTGAGCTTTACAACTTCTTGCTTACTAATCACAATATACAGGATTTCCTTTTGTTCCTTTGTATAATAGCCATGGCCTGCAAGAACTGTAACACCACGATTCATATAAGCAGTCACCTGTCCAGCAATTTCTTCAGGTTTTTTGGAGATAATTGTAACAGCCTTTTTAGGGTTAACCCCCTCAATGACAAACTCCATCACCTTTGTGCCGATATAGAGCATAATAATCGTTAGCATTAACGCCTCTGCCCCAATAATAAAGTAAGATGAAAAAGCGACAATTAAATCAAAGAATAGAAGTCCATAGCTAATACTCCAACCAAGATATTTGTTAGTAATTCTAGCTAAAATCGTAGAGCCTGCCGTTGTACCACCAACTCTTATAATCAAGCCAATGCCGACTCCGGCAAAAACGCCACCAAAAATCGTATTGACGATAATTTCATCTGAGGAAATAGACCAAGATTCTGTTAAATGTAAGAACAGCGAGTGGAAGGAGACCGCAATAATTGTGTAGATTGTCGTTTGCCTATTTAAAAATTTATAGCCGATGATCAGTAAAACTGCGTTCATAACAAAGCTGACAATACTTGGCGACCATCCGAACAAATAGTAAGCTATAATTGTTAAGCCTGTTACGCCACCCTCACCCAAATCATTCGGAATAACAAATAAGTTAACCGCTAGGGCAAAAAGCAAAGCTCCAAGCATAATCATAAAAATATCAATAACGTATTTTTTCATTCACATAACACCACCATATCGAAGTTTATTTTTTTCTTAAATTCCATACTATATCAGGTTTTCTCTAAATGATATACTTTTTAGAATGTTCATTTGTGATATATCGACAATAATTAGTTTGTCTTTAGAGGGAATATTGAAACTTGACATATTGTAGATAGAATTTATAATAATCGTAACAATTCAAGGAGGATTATTAAAAAATGACACATGCTATGAGACTACGTTTCCCAATGTTGAACCAATAACTAAATAGGGTCAAAAACTCTGTTTGTGAAATCAGAGTAAACGGGATAGTCTGTCCTTTTTTAATCATCTTCATATGTATAAGAAAAGGGAAGCAAGGGCTTCTTTTTTAGTGAGAATAAATCTACACTATATCTCTTTTACTTTTCAACACAGACAAAACCAAGTCTGTGTTTTTTTATTGAATATAGGGAGGGAAATGTAATGTACAGTCTATTATTCTTTTGATACGAGCTTTTAATAGAAGCTCGTATCGATACCATAGCTATCGATACGAAAATTAAATTTCGGGAGGTAGCAACATGGAAAAGGTTTGCTTTGAATTAGAGAATGTAGTCGTGACTTATTTAGATCAAGAGATATTGAATATAGAAAAATTAGCTGTGCATCAATTTGACCGAATAGGAATCGTTGGTAAAAATGGTGCTGGTAAAAGTACATTAATGAAATTACTTGCTGGGAAGATTCGACTAACAAACGGGAGGATAAAAAGCCATGTTCATTTCGGGTATTTTGAACAAGTGGAAGCACCGACATCCACTAAACCAGATCCAGCCTTATTGGGCAAACTTGCCGTACCCAAGCAATCTGACCAGCTTAGTGGTGGAGAGCAAACACGATTAAAGCTAGCACAATTATTTTCTATTTATGAGGAAGCTTTGCTCATTGATGAGCCAACAACACATTTGGATCAAAAGGGTATTTCGTTTCTACTTGATGAATTGCGCTATTATTATGGGGCACTTATACTAATAAGTCACGATCGTGCTGTACTAGATGATCTGGTTACAACCATATGGGAAGTTGAAAATGGTAAGATCACAATTTATGCGGGCAATTACAGTGATTATGCTTACCAAAAGCAATTAGAACGAGATCAGCAAAGTCAAGCATATGACCAATACTTGAAAGAAAAAAGCAGACTTGAAAAAGCTGTTGATGAAAAGCTGAAAAAAGCTGAAAAAATTGCTCAAGCAGGTAGTATGTCGAAAAGAGAGGCTAACGCAAAACCGAATCGTATGTTTATGACAAAGTCCAAAGGCACAAGTCAAAAATCTGTGCAGCGTGCAGCTAAAGCCATCGAGCATCGAATAGAAAAGCTCCGGAAAGTAGAGGCTGTACAGGGAGAGAGAAAAATAGTTTTCCGGCAACCGAAGCCTTTAAAACTACACAATAAATTTCCGATTATGGCCGAGCAGCTCTGTTTACACGTTCAGGAAAAGGTACTATTGGATAATGTAAGCTTTCAAATACCATTGGGTAAAAAAATTGCGCTTACAGGTAGTAACGGTTGTGGTAAAAGTACCTTACTACGACATATCGCTAATAATGGTGAAGGATTAACCATCTCCCCTAAGGCTAAGGTAGGTCATTTCCTACAGATGAGCTATCAATTTAAAAGCGAGGAGACCGTTCTGCAATTTTTGGAAAATCGCTCTGAATATGATGAAGGCCTATTACGAAGTGTGCTTCATTCCATGCAGTTTATAGGAACCGATATACAAAAAGTCGTAAAGTTTTTAAGTGGTGGAGAAGCCATACGCCTCCAGCTCTGTCAGCTATTTTTGGGAAACTATAATATTTTACTATTGGATGAGCCGACTAATTTCTTAGATATTCATGCATTAGAAGCGCTTGAGCAATTTATGGCTGCCTATGAAGGAACAATCATCTTTGTCACGCATGATAAAAAGTTCATCAAAAATGTAGCGGATGTCCAGTTTGTAATAGAAAATAAAAAGATATTTTAAATAAAAAGTGCGATTCTTCTATTAGGAGAATCGCATCTTTTTTATTGAATTTTTATTTTGAAGGAGGTAAAAGGGAAAATTTGGCGAAGGTGTAAGATAGACATTATAAAAAGGGATGATGACGATGATCAATACGAGTGTGACGACAAAATTAAAAATTAATCAGCCAGCCCATAAAGTATTTGAAGCCATTATTTCTCCCACTGAGATCGGGAACTATTGGTTCTCTAGCAGCTCTGAAAGATGGGGAGTGGGTAAAAGAATTACGCTTAAATATGATGAATATCAGTTCGAGGGTGTCATCACCGTGCTGGAATTGGAGGCCAGTAAAAAAATTGTGTTTGTTTGGGGCGAAGAGCAAGGAGAAGTGACAATGGTTACCATTACCCTTGAAGAGTCAGAAAAGGAAACGATTATTACTGTAGTGGAGTCAGGATTTAATGCACATGACCCAGAAATTGTGGCAAAAATGATGGGTCAAAAAGAGGGCTGGGTTTATACGTTAACATGCCTCAAAGGATATGTAGAGAATGGAATTAGTACTTTAAGAGCTTCGTTAATTCATTGAGGAGGAAGGGTATGACAACGGCTAACAGCGATGGAGTTTGCCTTGAATCAAACAAGAGCTTCTATTTGTATCCTTGTGGGAGTGATGCTACCAGAAGAAATAAGCACAGAAAATAGCGTTACGCTTAAATAATCAATCGTCTACAGCGATGGTTGCTGGAAGTAGCAGAGTGATGGGAGGAGAATATGAGAACGTTGTTTTGGGTGATTGGCACTGTTTTAGTTTGTGCAGTATCAGTACTAGGCATTGTCTTTTGGAAGTTTCAGAAGGAAATTAAGAAGGATGATCCTGAATATATTGTGCAATTTATCAAGGAACATAAAGAAGATAAAAATGTTTCTGTAGCAATTCAATACAATCAACAACATTGGGTGGAGCTCAATACAAAGGAACCGTTACCGCTTGCAAGTACGGTTAAAATAATCGTAGCCATCGCTTATGCGCAACAGGCAGCAGATGGTCGTATTAATCCTCAGCAACAGGTCGATCTAAAGGAATTAGAGCCATTTTATATTCCTAAAACAGATGGCGGTGCACATGAAGCATGGTTAGCACAATTAGACCTTCAGGGTATGGAAAGTGTCCCTTTGAGCGAGGTAGCAAACGGTATGATTGCGTATAGTTCCAATGCGAATACGGATTACTTAATGCATATACTCGGTCTTCAATATGTAAATGATGTTCTTACACAACTCGCTGTAAAAGAGCATGAGCCCCTATATCCAATCGTAAGTGCTATCTATATTCCCACTCAATTAATGGAGGAAAAGAGTTTAACGAAAAAAGAAACATTAACAGCTTTAAGAGATATGGATATGACTGAATATCGAGAAAGGGCATTGACTATTCACGAGAATTGGGTAGAGCTCCCTTTAACAAAAGAAGAGAAAGCAAAGGCACTAAAAATGCTCAATATGGATTTTCAAAAGGTATGGTCTGATCGTTTAATAAGGGCTTCCACAGACAATTACATCTCTATTTTAGAAAAATTGAATAGTAAAAATTATTTTAGTGAAGATGTACATAAGTACTTAGATCCTGTAATGGAGCAGTTGATGCTTAACCCCAAAAATCAAGAATGGCTCAAACATGCAGGCCAAAAGGGGGGATCGACAGCTTTTGTGTTAACTTTAGCTGCCTACGCGGAAGATAAAAAAGGGAATCAAACGGAAATCGCCTTTTTTGCTAACGACTTAAATACGATGGAACAACTGAAATTATCTAATAGTATGAATAGTTTTCAATTGAAATTTCTTACAGATGAGGGCTTTCGGAAGCGTTTAAAAAAGGAATTGTCTGAGTCGTGAGTTGCCTTTAGCAGGGAACTCATAGTACACCAGCAGTAGGATCGTGCAAGCTAAATCCAAGCTCTGCTTCGGCATCTCGTTTCCAATCATCTTCAACTCCTTGTTCAGAAACCCATTTTATCGCAGTACTACTAGATAGATAGCTTTTTGACCAGTCTCTCATACATGACAACTTCGCCCACTCTTTTTATAGGTGTACCTTCTTTCATTCAACTGCATAAACTAATGTTATTATGCGTGAGAGGATTGAGTTGAATGTATCACCCTTATTATGGAAATAACCAAATGTATTATTATGGCTATCATCCGGTTTATTGGACCTATCCAAATCAAATAGAGCAGGGGGAAAGAAAGATTGTAAGAACTGACTATGGGCCTGAGCCATTCATTGTAGACATTGAAGAGGTAACAAAGCAAAACAAAAATTATCGCACAGCATTGTGGACAGGTAAAAACCTACAAGTAACGGTGATGAGTCTCAATATAGGTGAAGATATAGGCTTAGAAGTTCATCCTCATGTCGATCAATTTATATGTATTGAGGAGGGACATGGAGTAGTACAAATGGGTCCTACAAAGGATTATTTAAATGATCAACGATATGTCTCAGAAGATACGGCTATCATGGTACCTGCAGGAACTTGGCATAATCTTACGAATACAGGCAATAAACCGCTAAAGCTTTATTCGATTTATGCACCACCAAATCATCCATTTGGAACTGTTCACATAACAAAGGCAGATGCGATGGCAGCAGAATGATAGAATGGCAAAAGTGACAGTTAGGGCAGTTGAACAAACTAATAGAGTTTTTAAAGTGATGGATAGAATGCTAAAAATAAACTGATAGGAACTAGGGAAATACCCTAGTTCAGTTTTATTTTAATTGCATGAGAGCGCCAAAATATTGCTGTGCTGTTGTAAAGCAAATAAATGCTAGCAGCTCACTAATTTCTGCCTCTGTTAAATAGTCTTTTAAAACAGCCGTGACATTAGGAGCTGTATGGCCTTTTGAGGCTAGGAAGGCTTCGGCAAACCCTGTACATATCGCTGTTTTCTCATCATAATGCTGTGGATCGGGTTTTCCCTTTGCCTTACAATATTGACAACCATTTTTTTGAGCCAATGTTTTGCGAACCTCTTCTTTTAATAGAGCAGATAAATGCCCATCCTTTTCGAGTACCTCGCCCAACTGTTGCCAGTGCAACTGTATGCCCTCGTTATAGCCTAAAAGTTGTTGAAATGGCGTTAAGCCTTTGTCGTGTAAATGAATTAGTGTCATAAACATCCCTCCTTTAATTAGTGTAAAATGTGAATAACGAAGTTGACATACACATTCGAAGGAAGATGTTATTATTTTCTTTTAAAAAGAAGGGATATTTCCAAAATGGATTTCATTAACGAAATGATACTAAAAGAGTTGAAAAAGGATAGTCGGATTTCCATCAGTGAATTAGGGAGAAGGGTACATTTATCTGCACCAGCTGTGCGTGAAAGAGTAAAGCAATTAGAGGAACAAGAAGTTATTAAGAGGTATACACTAGATATAAATCAAAAGGCATTAGGTTTTCCAATTGAAGCTATAATCGAAGCAACAATCAAAAATAATCGCTATGCGGATTTTAAAGATTATATTAAGGCTTATACAAATATGGATTTTTGTTATCGAATATCTGGTGAAGCTTGTTTTTTATTAAAAGCCCATTTTCAATCTTTTTCTGATGTAGAACAATTTATTGATGAATTACAACCATATGCACATACAAAAACTAATTTTATCTTTTCTGATATATGTGACGACATTTATTAAAGAAGGAGATAGTGATGGACATCAAATTATTTGTAGATGAAATTGATGCATTAGTACATTTTTTAACACAAAATGAATGGTTTTATCACACGGATCAGCATGTAAAAGCAGAGTCTGTTCGAGCAGCGTATGCAAAGGGCTTTTTTAAAGACGATCGTGAAACATATTGGTTACTTGAAAATGAAGAAAAAATAGGGGTTATGATTATTCATGATATAGGCGATACTATCCCTCTTTTTGATATTCGTTTAGATGCAAAATGTAGAGGGAAAGGATACGGTGTCCAAGCACTACGTTGGCTACAAGATTATTTATTTGGCGAAAAAGGTAAGGTCCGTATTGAAGGCTATACAAGGGTTGATAATATTGGCATGCGCAAGTGCTTTAGTAAAGCTGGTTTTGTGAAAGAAGGCTATTTGAGAAATGCGTGGGAAAACGAAGATGGTACAGTGACAGATAGTATTTTGTATGGTGCCATTAAAGATGATTGGGTTTTAGGAGAAACTACACCCATTAAAATAGATGAAGTACCATTTTAAATATTTGTAAGGAGCGCTTTGACATGAACAACGAGTTATTAAGTGTCTTAAGAAAATCTTGGTCGATTCATTCTAGTTCTAAATGGAGTTTAGATAACCCTGCAAAAGGACAATGTGGAGTCACTTCTTTAGTTGTACAGAATATCCTTGGTGGCGACATAAAGAAGACATTTCTTGATGAAGGTTGGCACTTTTATAATGTAATTAATGGGGAAAGAATGGATTTTACGAAGGAACAGTTTTCATACATAATTGACTATCAAGATATCGATTCAAATAGAGCAGAGGCTTTTCAAGATACGAATGATGACCAATATAGTTATTTAAAATCACAAGTGGATAAGATTTTAAGTAAGGCAGAGAGCTAAATTTCTCTGCCTTTTAAAATTAAAAAAGAAAGGTGTTGACGTTTAATAAAATATCGTGTTATTATTATCTCGAATTCAAGATATATAAATTCAAGATAAATGAATTCAAACCTTTAGTTCTCGCAAGGAGGTACAATTATGGGTTTTTTGAATAAATTATTTAGTTCAAAAAAAGAGGAGGAACAAACAATGGCAGAATTAAATATTGGTATTATTATTGGATCAACTCGTGAGGGGCGAGTAAGCCCTCAAGTAGCACAATGGGTAAAGGAAATTGCAGATCAACGCGGTGACGCAAATTATACAGTAATTGATATTGCTGATTATAAATTACCTTTATTAGGCGAACCAGGACAAGATGCTTCAGGAGCACAAGGTTGGTCAGAAATTATTGCTAAACAAGATGGTTTTGTATTCATCGTACAAGAATACAATCACTCTATTACAGGAGCATTAAAAAATGCACTAGATTATTTACGTGTAGAGTGGAATAACAAAGCAGCTGGAATCGTATCTTATGGTTCTGTTGGCGGTGCTCGTGCAGCAGAACATTTACGTGGCATTATGGGCGAGCTTTTAATCGCAGATGTACGTGTTCACCCAGCACTATCATTATTCACAGATTTTGAAAATGGAACAGACTTTAAACCAAAAGAAGTACAAACAGATTCAGTAAATCAAATGTTAGATCAATTAATCCCTTGGTCTAAAGCGCTATATACAATTCGCTAAGCTTATATAGTTTGAGGTAGGTTGTAATTGGGCACAGTAAAGGTAAGATAAATTAGTCATGAAGGGGCTTGTTAACATGAAAAAACATACAGCAGGTATTCACCATATCACAGCGATCGTAGGACATCCGCAAGAAAATATTGATTTTTATGCAGGAGTGTTAGGCTTACGTTTAGTAAAACAAACAGTAAACTTTGATGATCCAGGCACATATCATTTATATTTCGGTGATAAAGGTGGGAAACCGGGAACAATCATTACATTCTTCCCTTGGGCTAATGCTTATCAAGGACGTATTGGTGACGGTCAGGTCGGTGTCACAACGTATGTTGTACCAGAAGGGGCACTACCATTTTGGGTGAATCGCTTAGCGAAGTTCTCTGTTCCTTTCCAAAAAGCTGAACGTTTTGGTGAGCAAGTCATTCAATTCGATGATCCGCATGGTCTGCATATTGAACTCGTTGCACGTGCTGAAGGTGAATTAAATGAATGGACATTTAGTGAAGTCACACCTGAAGTTGCCATTAAAGGCTTTGGTGGAGCTATTCTATATTCAAGCCACCCTGAAGAAACGGCAAAAGTTTTAACAGAGGTAATGGGTTTTGAAAAAGTAGCGACAGAAGGTGACTATACTCGATATAAATCTAGTGCAGAGATCGGCAATACAGTAGATTTAAAAACAGTTGCAGGTCAACGTGGTCAAATGGGTGTAGGGACAGTTCATCATATTGCGTGGAGAGCTCAAGATAATACGGATCATTTAGAATGGCAAGAGTATGTTATGAATCATGGACAACATGTAACGGAAGTAAAAGATCGTAATTATTTTAATGCGATTTATTTCCGTGAACCTGGCGAAATTTTATTTGAAATCGCTACAGATCCTCCTGGATTTGCTCATGATGAAACACCAGAAACAATGGGTAGCCAATTAATGTTGCCACCTCAGTATGAGCAGCATCGAGAGCAATTAGAAAGAACATTAATCCCGATTAAAGTGCGTGAGCTTGATTAAGAGGGGTGAGTCGCTTGATTTTGATTGATCCTAAGAATAATTCAGAGCGCGAAAACTATAAGTTATTGATTGGAAGTATTATTCCAAGACCAATCGCGTTTGTAACGACGAAGTCAGAGCAAGGGGTTATCAATGGAGCACCATTTAGTTACTTTAATATCGTGTCATCCAATCCACCGATGATTTCTTTAGCGATCCAAAGACCAAATGGACGTTTAAAGGACACAGCTCGACATATCCATCATCAGCAACAATTTGTAGTTCATATTGTCGATGAAGATAATGTAGAGCAGGTGAATGAAACAGCAGCTTCATTGCCTGTTACAGAAAGCGAACTTGCACGAACAAATTTTACATTAGTCGATAGTCAACAAATTGCCGTTCCTGGCATTCGAGAAGCAAAGATTCGTATGGAGTGTCGCCTAGTACAATCCGTTCCTTTGATGAATGGGGAGGAACAGACAGGAGATTTATTTATTGGAGAAGTTGTTCAATTTCATATAGATGAAGCAATTTATCATGAAGGAAGAATCGATCCAAGAAAACTAAATGCTGTTAGCAGGCTTGCGGGATCAAACTATGCTAAAGTTGGCGAGATTTTCTCGATAGAACGTCCACAATAGATGAACAAATAAATGGCGAAAATGTTGTGTTATCAACATTTTCGCATTTTTATATCTCTTGATTCATGGGTGATTAGAAGGCGAAATGACTAATCAAATATTGAGTGCGCGTGCCATGGCATCTAAATAGTTCTGAATAGCCAGCTGACTTATTTTCGCTTCTGGCACAAAGACCTCAAAACAATGGTAACTGCCAGGGTAGAGGTGGAATTCAACCTCAACTCCTGCCTGTGCAAGACGTGTTACATAATCAAGGGTTTCATCACGAAATAAATCAAGTTGACCAATACATATATAGGTTGGCGGTAATCCTGCTAAGTTTTCGGCTCTTGAAGGGACTGCATGCGGAGAAAGGGCATTAATGTTCTCTTCCTCTCCTAAATACATACGCCAGGCAGTCATATTATTTGTTCTATTCCATGTTGCATGATCATCAATGATCTCATAGCTAGAATGTGTTTCGTTTCGGTTATCAAGCATCGGATACAGTGGCATCTGGAATATAATTGATGGTCCTCCTTTATCGCGAGCCATTAATGCTAGTGCTACTGTTAATCCTCCACCACCGCTTGCACCAGCAATTGCCACCCGTCTGACATCGATACCAAGTGATTGCTCCTTATTAGTCATCCAAACTAATCCAGCATAACAATCTTCAATTGCTGCTGGATAAGGATGTTCAGGTGCCAGTCGGTAATCGATGGATACGACAACGCAGTTAGCTGCTTGAACAAAGCGTTCGCATAAAACATCATCCATATCAGGGTGTCCCATGACAAAGCCACCACCGTGTATCCAAAGCATAGCTGGAAGTTTATCCTGCTTCCGTTTAGCTGGTTCATAGATTTTAACCAACATTTCGCTCCCGTCATCTCTAGGAATCATCCGGTTGCTAGTAAGTACATGTTCTGATCTTTTCGAAGGTGGATGGGACAGGAGACTTCGACTCCAAGTTAAATCCTCCTCCAATCGAAAGCCAGGAAATTCTGTGTAAGCCTGCCTTAATTCTGGTAAGACTCGGTTAATAATGGTCATAAATAAACTCCTCCTGTTGAATAATGAAGTCTTAAAGAAATGGCTCTCCTTCTAGAGCCATTTCAGCTTCCCATTTGGCGACTTCCTCACGTACACGAGGGGCAACTTCTGTTCCAAGTAGTTCTATAGCTTGCATGACTTGATCATGTGGCATTGTACTTAATGGCACGTATAGCATAAAGCGTGTAATTCCGACGTGTTTACGAAGGTGAATAATTTTTTCAGCAACAGTATCTGGATCTCCGACATATAATGCTCCGTCAAAACTTCGTGCAGCATCATAACTAGAACGATCATAATAAGGCCATCCTCTTTCTTTGCCTAATTTATTCATACCAGCCATTGTTGATGGGAAAAATGTGTCTGCTGCCCATTCCCTATTCGGCCCAACAAAACCTATTGAATGAGAACCTACTTGAAGTTTTGATAAATCATGACCTGCATGAAGCGCGGCCTTTTTATACAGCTGTACAATCGGTGCAAACTGCATTGGGCTGCCACCAATAATGGCTAGCATAAGCGGTAATCCTAAAAGGCCAGCACGCATAGCAGATTGTTGATTTCCTCCGCTAGCCACCCAGATTGGAAGAGACTCCTGAACTGGTCTAGGATACACACCTAAATTATTGATTGCTGGTCGATGTCTACCTTCCCAAACTACTTTCTCGGACTGTCGAATGTTAAGTAGTAAGTCTAAATGTTCCTCAAATAGTTCATCGTAATCATGTAAATCGTAGCCAAATAAGGGGAAGGATTCGATAAAGGAACCACGACCTGCCATGATTTCTGCACGTCCATTCGATAGTCCATCCAATGTGGAAAAATCCTGAAAGACACGCACAGGATCAGCCGAAGAAAGGACAGTTACGGCACTTGTGAGTCGAATGTTTTTCGTTTGAGAAGCAGCAGCAGATAGCACCATTGCTGGAGAGGATGCGGCATAATCTTCTCGATGATGCTCGCCAATGCCAAAGACATCTAATCCTACTTGATCTGCAAGAATCATCTCTTCTACTACTTCACGTAAACGCTGGGCATGACTAATTACTTCACCACTGTGAATGTCTGGTTTTGTTTCTACGAAAGAAGTAATTCCTATTTCCATTTTGTATATCTCCTAATCAAATTAATAATTTGTAA
>NZ_DAMDAY010000008.1:17540-39645 GCF_032093475.1 Lysinibacillus sp.
TGTCGTTACCCAAAAAAGGAGGGCGATCGTGCTAATAGAAGCTCCAAGCAAGCAAACGCCTTTCCAGCCGAAGAGTGCATACGTCTGTGTAGAAGCGATTGAACCGCCAGCGCTTCCGATAGAATAGAACACCATATAGCCAGCGGTAAGACGGCTGCGGGCTTCGCTAAGCAATGGAAGAATCATCGCCTGGTTTGTGACATGAACTGCCTGTACAGCCAAATCAAGCAACACGATACCTACAATTAATGCCCATAACGACTGTTCTAAATAGTTGATAAACAACCATGAAATGAGTAAAAGCATTAAAGCAATACCTGTCGTTTTTTGTCCAAAACCTTGATCTGCTAATTTCCCTGCCTTTGCAGCCGCTAAAGCACCAGCCACTCCAACAAGGCCAAATGCTCCAATGACACTGTGTGAAAGAGCTAATGGTGGCGCACTAAGTGGCAGAACAAGTGGCGTCCACAAAATACTGAAATCAGCAAAAATTAGCATGGCTACAACAGAGCGAATACGTAATGTTCTTTCTTGAATAAACAGCGTAAACACGGAGCTAATTAGCTGCCAATAAGATAGTGATTTTACTTCACGCTCTACTCTTGGTAACACTTTGAGAAACAGACTGACCATTAAAAGCATGAGGGTGGCAGAGACAAGATAGACAGAACGCCAGCCTGCAAGATCTGTTAATAGACCAGCAAAGGTTCGAGCAAGCAGTATACCTATGACGATGCCACTTGTGACAATGCCAACGACACGACCACGATTTGTAGAAGAAGCCATGGTTGCTGCAAATGCCACCAGTGTCTGTGTCACAACGGCAAGTAAACCAACTAGGGCCATACCAGCGAATAGCACTACAATATAGGAGGCAGTACCGACTATAAACAAAGCCACGGTGGATAATAGCATTTGACCAATAATCAAGCGTCGTTGGTTTAGTAAATCTCCAAGTGGCACTAGAAGTAGTAAGCCTAGACCATAAAAAATTTGCGTGATAGTAATAATCAAACCAATAATCGAATGATCAATAGCAAACTCTAGAGCTAGTTGATCAAGCAACGGCTGTGCAAAATAAATATTGGCGACAGACATTCCGCAGGCGGTTGCAAATAATAATGTTACAGCTTGAGACATCGTAGGTTGTTGACTTAAAGAGGGTGCATCTTTTTGTGGTTTTGGATTATAGTCCACGCTGTATATTCTCCTTTCATAATGAATTGTCATCATAACATACCGTTCGGTATAATATAATTATTGGTAAATATATCTTAGTCGTATTTATCATGTCAAGGTTTGTTAAAAATAATGTATAAATGGTTTGATTTATAAAGTGGAAATTGACAATAATAACAATAGGTAATACAATAAATACATACTGTTTGGTATTTAAAAATATAAGACCTACTCTCGAATCCTTAAATAACGGAGGTGAAATTTGAATGGCAAGAACCCGTGAATTTGATGAGGAAAAGGTATTAGAAGCTGCTATGCAATTATTCTGGGAAAAGGGATATGAAGCGACTTCTTTAAGTGATCTTACTGCTAGAATGGAGATTCAGCGTCCTAGTATTTATTCAACCTTTGGGGATAAAAGGGAGCTATTTGAAGCAGCACTTCGTAAATATACGACATCTCGAGCGGCTGATATACGAGCAAGACTTCAAAGTCATTCATCTGTAAAAAAGGCATTTACTATTTTTTTCGAAGATGTAATTGCTGGAGAATATACAGGTGATATTAGTAAGGGGTGTTTTTGTATAAATACAATGGTAGAACTGGCACCTCATGATGAAAGATTTGAAATCTTGACTAGAGAGCATCAACTTTATTTAGCTGTCATTTTTCAAGAGACGATAGAACGAGGAATCCAGACTGGTGAGTTGGATGCTGACACAGATGCCAAATCATTAGCACAAGCTTTAATTGTTGCGTTAATAGGGTTAACGGTCATGCTGAAATCACAGCCCCAAAGATCATTTGTTGACAATGCAATTGCAACGACTCTTACATTACTTAAATAAAACAATGTATGAAGGAATGGCAGAAGAAGCGGTGCCCCTTTAGGAGTGGTAAAGGGGTACTTGGGGGAATACATAAAACTGCACACTTTATTAAAATCTAACATAGAATGATTTTATAATTCCTTACAAGCCCATGTGTCTATCTCAACCTTTAAGGAAGGAGTAGCCAGTGCTACTACGTAAATTAATGTCATGCAAGGTAGATGATCTCCCAAAAAATCACCTATTATTTCCTTTCGTTGACTAGCTTCCATATCTCCTACTAAATAAAATACGAGCTTTGTAATATCACGAACCTCCATATTAGCATTTTCTAAATTTTTTCTAATATTTTCTAGCGCTAACTTCAATTGAGCTACCGCGTCTTCAGGTATAGTTCCATCTGGTTGCATGCCAATTTGTCCAGATAAGGTTAACCATCTATGTGGACCAGTGACTTCGATTTGATGGACATAAGGAGCGACGGGTTGATGAATATTCTCAGGGTTTCTTGAAATTTTCATGGAATCAGTCCTATCTATTTCTAAATTGTACTTTTATCAAGTTAACATAAGGTATCGGTAATTAAAAGATTCTTACAAATACCATTATAAAAGAACATACAAATTGGATATGCTGTTATAAAGGGTTATAATAGATTCATAGAATGTAGGCTTATACGCTGATAAAGCTTTCACAAAGGATAAAAGTATTGACATTTTAATTTGACAAGACATACAATTCACCCACGCCTTAGGTTTTATATAGACACTTCTTTAGAAACATAAATTTCGTCTTATTTTGAAGGTAGCTGGCTATACTTAATTAATAAGAGGGAAATTTTTACATAAGAATGATGCGTATTGTTATAATTCAATTTTTTATTGTGTTTAGTTGATAGTGTAGCCCTAGGTAGCAGAAACAGCGAGGCCGTTTTGTAGAAGGAGTGAATAAATGACTAATTTCTTTCGGAGTAATGGATTTAAACGTTTTATAATTCTAGTTGGTATTGCTATTGCCTTATATTTAATGCGTAGTATGATCAATCTAATTCTGCTAACGTTTATTATTACCTATTTGATGAATCAGCTTACTACGAAGACGACGAAGGGTATTAAAAAATATGTACCGATGAATGAAAAAGCTGTTACGGTAACGTTATACCTTTTACTTGTTGCAGGTATAGTTGCAGTGATATACAAATATTTGCCGATTGTGACCCAACAAATTACACAGCTTTTTGATCTAATTGCGAGTTTTAATCTCGATCCAGATGATAATGAAATTGCTAGGTACTTAGCTCCTACCTTTGAGAAAATTGAACTTGGGAAATATTTAGAGCAAGGTGTAGATTTAACTCTTAAAAATATTACGAATATTGGTAAAATCATTATGCAAATATTGATTTCACTTATATTGAGTTTGTTCATTCTGTTAGAAAAGAAGCGCATTATTGAGTTCACAGCAAAGTTTAAGGATAGTAAGGTTGGACCACTTTATGATGAACTTCATTATTTCTCAAGAATATTCATTCGCTCATTTGGTAAAGTAATTGAGGCACAGTTCATTATTGCAGCGGTTAACTGTGTGCTATCAGTAATTGCCCTTTCTATTATGGGCTTCCCACATTTGATTGCCCTTGGTATCATGCTCTTCATTTTAGGCTTAGTACCAGTTGCAGGTGTCATCATTTCATTAATTCCACTAAGTATTATTGCCTATAGTATCGGTGGTTTGATGTATATTGTCTATATATTAGTGATTGTCATGGTATTACATGCTATTGAAGCCTATTTTTTAAATCCAAAGCTAATGTCCGCAAAGACTGATTTACCGATTTTCTACACATTCATGGTCATTCTCTTCTCAGAGCATTTCCTTGGTGTATGGGGATTGATTATAGGTATTCCACTATTTATGTTCCTTCTTGATATTCTGGGGGTAACATCCTCGGAAGATCCTCACAAGAAAGCAGTAGTGGTACCCAATGAGAAACAAATAGAATAGATCTAACAAAGGAATCATCCACATATACAAGATGGTTCCTTATTTAATGTTCAAGGGGGGATTTAAATTGATAAAAGATCAACAAGTCTGATGTAGATATTGGCCATGTACCACCCCAATTAATTTTAGTTAATGGAGCAGTAGGTGAAGTTGTAGTGGAAGATGGGAAGGGTACTCTGAAAATGCAATTTTGTTAAGAGAAACAGAAAGAGATCTCGTGAGGTCTCTTTCTATTAAAGCATTTCGGAAGTTGAAATCGTCCGTGGATTTTTCTTAATGTACCAGTAAATAAGGCAGGCTGTAATTCCCTCCGCTACTGGAAAGGTCCACCATATTGCCTGTGGGCCAAGGAATTTAGGCAATAGGATAAGTGTCGGTATAAATAAAATAATACTACGTAGTAACATAATGGTTGTAGCAATTCGAATTTTCTCTATAGATTGAAAGAATTCTGCGAGCACCATATTAATACCTAAAAATACATAGCCAATGGCAAAGTGAATAAAGCCTTGAGCAGCCATGCTACGAATTTCAAATGAGCTATCTCCGAATAATGCCATTAACTGCGAAGGGAATAACATGGCAATAAGTGCTGTCGTTAACCCTAAAATAAAAGCAGTAGCTAAGCCGATTTTTAATAATGCTACTAATCTTTCTATTAATCTTGCCCCATGATGATAACTAACTAATGGTTGAAGGGCCATACCGATCCCAAGGAAAATTGTTAATAATACAGTATGGATATAGTTGACCATGGCATAGGCTGTAACGCCATTTGCCCCTAAATAGTGTAAGAAGGTCACATTATATAAAATAACGATAACAGCTACCGAAGCTTCTACGATAAAGCTAGGTAGTCCAATAGCAAAAATTTTTCTTAAATCTGACAGATTAAAAAATGAAGGGACAAACTTTAATTCAGATTGTGGGCGGAAAAAATGGAGACATAGTACAAACGTACCTATAATAGTAGCTATGGCTGTTGCTAAGGCACAGCCTGTGACACCATAATTTAGTACAAAGATAAAGACATAATTTAAGATAATATTTAATACTGACGTCGTTATTAAGCCAAGCATAGCAAGTCTCGGGTTACCATCGTTTCGAATGAAAATACTTAATAGATTTTCAATCGTGTAAAACACACCAAAGAGTAAAATGACGTGTAGGTATTGTTGCACATATGGAAATGTAACGTCGCTTGCTCCAAATATATAGGAAATCTCCTTTAGATTGAACGCAAGAAGTCCAATAATCGTGATCACGACCATTAGCATCGTAGTGAACGCCAATGTAAAGAGTTGGTGGGCTCGTTGTTTATTCCCCTCCCCAAGAGAAATCGAGTAAAGTGTAGCTCCTCCCATACCGATCCACAGAGAAATCGATAGCAAAATTGAGAAAATGGGGACGGCAATATTAACCCCTGCTAATGCTGATGGTCCCACGCCATTACTAACGAAAATACCATCCACCAAAATATTAACAGACATCAACAGCATACCAATCATTGCTGGAAATAAATACGATAAAAACAATGGTTTTAGTGGTCTTGTTTCAATTGGATTAATGGTTGTCATGTCCATATACCTCCAGCACCATTACTTTTTCTCCTTTGTCATCTAGTTCACCATTAAACATAAAACCAAATTGTTTATATAGTTGAATGGCTACAGCGTTATTTTCATACACACTTAAATAGATTTGGCGACAGTTGAACTTTACCGCTAAGTATTGAATAAGTTGCTGTAAAAAATGTTTACCTAATCCTTGCTGTTGATAGCGTTCATCAATTAAATAGCGATCTAGCCATACACGCTGACTGTGATCTTCGTGGGGGAATAGACCATACATAGCGAAGCCGATTGCGATGTTATCTTTATACAGACCTAAGGGGGTAAAGCGTTGATCCAATTCTGCCTCTGCTAAGCATTGGTCTGTTGATTCAATAAAATGTTGCTGATTATCAGCGATACGTAATGCTAAAATTTCTTGCTTGTTAAAAGCTGTAATGTCACGAATCTCCGTGAACATAATGTCAAAACCTTTCTATTTTTATTGTGAATAGGTACAATTTAAAGTATATAGTTACTATATAGTCAAGGGAGGAAACTCAAAAAATGCTTAATAAAAATGTAAAATATTTTACAACGGGTGAATTCGCCAAAATATGTAAGGTTAATAAACAAACATTAATTTATTATGATCAAATTGGTTTGTTATCTCCCATCATGAAAGATAGTAAAGATTATCGGTATTATTCACTTGCACAATATGATTTTTTTGGTGTCATTGAATTATTAAAGGCAGTTGGTATGTCATTAAAGGATATTCAGCAATATATGGCGGAGAAATCCCCAGAAAATTTTTTAGAATTAATGCATCAGCAAAAGGAAATCGTAGCAAAGAAACGTCGAGAGCTAGAAATGATTGAAAATATCATTGATGTCAAAATTAAAACAAACGAGGAAGCACTTCACCTTAACTTTGACGATATTACAATTGAATATTTTCCTGAAGAAACACTATATCTAAGTAAAAATATCGAAGATTCTACAGAAGAGCAGTTTGTAAAGGCTGTATCGGATTTTATCGAGGAGTTAGATCGTTCTCAATTGGATACAGGTTATCCAATCGGTGGAATGACAAGGAGAGAGCAGGTTTTAGCTGGAAATTACGATAATTATAGCTATCTATATATTGAACAACCTAATCCAAGAGAAGGACATCCTTATTTTAAAGCAATTGAGGGTGAATTTGTTATTGGTTATCATGTAGGACCTTCTGCGAAGCTTGGAGAGACATATACACGATTATTTAATGTCATGCATGAAAAGGGCTATGAATTAGGTCAATACGTTTATGAGGAATATATTTATGATGCCGTTATTAAAAATCGAGAGGAAGAATATGTGACAAAGATTATGATGGAGGTAAAAAAATTAAGTAAACACAGCTTAAGAAGAACGAACTAAATTGGTTGAGTAATTTATCATACTTGGATGCTTTGATGTCAGTAAAATAAGAGTATTTTGTAGTTAAATTAAAAATTAACCTCATTAGTAAATGATTTCCTGACGATAGAAATAAAAAAGAAGGAAATTTGAGCACGATGTGGAGATGAGCAACAATGTGGATTGAGCGTTGGAATTTTTTGATGAAACAGCTGAAGCAACAAGGTGCCTTTGTACATCCAATTGAAGTACAACCTGTCGCTAGTGAACAAGATTTACGCAAGGTAGAGTCAAGGCTTGGTATACAACTTCCTAAGAAGTTCCGTCAAGCAATGCAAACCAGCTCACAACAAGTGAGTATCTATTGGTCGTTGCCAGATGAGGCTATCTTACCAAACGAACTGACTGATACGCCATCAGGTGAGTTTGGCTGGAACTTGAAAGACTTAGATTTCCCATACTTTGGCGGGGATGATAAAAATCTTGAACAACAATACGTACAATTTTTTACTGCAGGTAATGGGGATGCGCTTCTTATCAAGCTAGAGGATGAATCGATTTGGTATTGGAGTCATGAAGAGGATGAATTTGATTTCCTTGCCGACAGCTTTCATACATATGTTGACAGTATGACAGCTTTAGGATGTATTGGGGTAGATTGTGGGCAACACCGACAATTTTGTAGCGAAAATGGTTTGGATATTCATCTGACAAGCTCACAAATATGGCTAACATGGCTAAAGCAATTTTTAAGCTCTAATTTACAATTGGCTAAAGCTAGTCTAGAATCGTTACTTCATTATGTTTCCATGCATGGCGTAAAGGAAGCTCAAGTGCAGGAAGCCTTCTTGCATTTTGATAAAGAGAAGGTGTATCAGGCTCTCCAACATAAAATTATGCGGGCGCTATCTCCATCAGATCAAAAGGCATGGAGTGAAGTGCTAATAAAGGTATGTTCAAAAGAGGCTGAAAATTGGGTAAGAGAGCTTTGGCAAGAGAAAAGCGATATTCCCAACTGGTTGCGTGATTATTTAACGGCACATTGTTTGCCAGCAGATGAAGGCTTAGCATTCATTTTATCTGATATGGAAAAGGATAAGATTAATGCTTATACTGCCTTACATCGATTACATCATTTACACCATCCAACCATCATAGAATGGATGAGGCCATATGTGGCATTTCCAATCGATGGTTGGGATATGCTGTTGGCAGAGTCACAGCCTAGTGCTGATATATTACTTGAATGGTTGAGTGGTAGTGAGGCAGAGAGGATTACCTCAATCAGAGCTATTTGGCATATGATGCAGCAAGGCAAAATCCCAACGACAATTGTTGACGAGGGAAAATGGCGGCCATTGCTGACCTATTGGCATGAGCATGAGGTTCTTCGTAAAAATAGACAGTTGTTTAGCCAAGTTCTTAATCATTTGGATAATTGGAAACTGGCAAGCTTTATGCAACAAAGGAGAGAGTAGTTTGAATCATTTTACAATATTTGCGTCTAAAAATGATGTGGATGATATTCAAGACAAAATAGCAGAGGTATTTGCAAAAGGCTTTACCATTGAACGAGGTGATAGTGGATATTTAGTAAAATCCAAAGGGCTTTTCAAAAAATCCAGATGTTCTATTACCGTTTTATTTGAAGATACTAATCCAGATTATTTCACTCAAAATATCCCGGGGATGATGGGGTATTACGATAGAATTCCTTTTCAGGATGAAGATTTAAAAGAACAGGTTATGATACAAATATCTGTATTCAATACAGTCATTGCAATCGAAATGGATAAAGAGATAACGGAAAACCATATGCAACTATTTACGAGACTGCTAGCAAGCATAGGTGGTGTAGGTTTTCTACCGGATGGCACTTTACTGGATCAGAGTGGTAGCGTTATTGTTTATTCTAATGGGGAGTCAGGTCCTGCAAATTTTAGACCTCAAGCCTGTGCAAGGAAGATAAGAAGTCAGGAAGTGACATCAGAGCAGGGGGAAACACGAAAAAACAGAACGATTGCCTTTTTAACAGACAAAGAAATCCCTTATGCAACTTCTCTACCCCAACTGCCACCATTAGAAGGTTGCCGCTTTAAGAGCCAAGAAGAAATTGCAAAAAGGGCAGTTTCCCTGTTGATTGTTATTCAATTTGCCTGTGATGTAGCACAAAATGGAAATATTGAAGAGTCTAGAGAATTCTTCACTAATATGTTACGTACATATGAGGTGCAAGAATCTTTAACAGAGCATGAAAAATTCTTTCTTGAGACTCAGCATCCCAGTCCTCAAGATGCTGTCAATATTTCATGGCAGTATGAAGCCTATTGGACACTCATTTGGGCATTAGGCCTTGTAGAAGAGCTAGATTTCCCTGACGACGTATGTGATTGTGAATATGCTATACAGGTCGTTTCTCGTTGTGAAACATTTGAACAATTTTATAAGCAAACAGTATTGCGCAGTAAGGAAGAGATATTAGATGAAGCAGATAAGATCTACAGATTACATTGGGCTTGTGTAGATAGTCGAATAAATGGACAAGTAGCTCCTTTATCGTTAAATGAAAGTGTTGTGATGGAAAGACGTAGAGGCTTATTCTGGATGATGGGCTATCAAGATGAAGAATGGGATACTATATCAATGGATACTTAAAGGAATAGCAAACTAGGAAGCCTAGTTTGCTATTTTAATATATGAAATTATTTCACATAAGTTGGCTTATTCACCTTATCAATTAAAAGTATACCATCGTATTGATCGCGAGGAACTAAGCTTTCCTGTATCATACCCCAACTGTAAGATAAGCGGGGCTCGAACATCCATGAGTTGCCTCGTTCATTCTGGCGGTTGCGCAAATCAATGAATGTGTAAGGTTTACTAGTTGAAGACAGTATATCCTCAATAGATCCCTTGATAGGAGGTAAAACAGCCATCGGTTCACCCATATTATTTGCTGTCTCTCCGCTAGTCATATATAGACCTAATACATAGCTATATTTCTTGTAGATTTCTGGTAAACGTTCCCCCATTAATTTGACTGGATAAGGGGAACCCATTACTTCCGATTGTGCCTTACGAATATGGTCGTTATGTGCCCATACGATGAACTTTTCTGTTGGATAAACCTCCTCAGCTAACCAAAGTAAGTTCTCCATCATCGATTGATCACGCCATTCCATTGTTTTTAAAAATGTTTCAATATTATTTTGTTCAATATCAATATTGGACTGGATCGTTAGTTCCACATATTCGTCTGCTAAGCGAATGCGATCTGTTACAGTACGTTCCATTAGTTTGACAATATGAGACTCGTTTGGATAAGCCGCTTGTAATTCTTTTTCTTTCAATTGAATTTGAGACTTTACTTGTTTATACACATCTATGATTGTAGCTTTTACTTGCTGATAGCCCTTTAAATCTTTCCCGGAGCTCCATTCAGCTAGTTGTTTCTCAGCTTCACTAAATTGTTGAGCTAACTTAGGATTCTGGAGCCAATCGCCGTTCGTAAATGCCCCTTGCTGTTGAATATCGAAGCCAGTAAGTATAAGTGGTTGTTCTGTTGCTTGAGTTGATTTTGCATAGTCAAACAGAGGCAATGTTTCTTTCGTCCACCAAACTCCAAAAATAGAATCCTTCATTGTTTGTAGAGCTGCTTGTTTGTCAATTTGCCCTTGGGCGTTCATCACATTACCCATACCACTTTCAAAGGCAAGAACATTATAGCCCATTTCCTGATGCAAAAATTGTATTAAACGTGTTTTAACATGATTGAATTGTGCCACACCATGAGAGCTCTCTCCTAGAAAAACAATACGTTTATCGTGTAATAACGGCTTAAGCATCTCCAAATCCTCAAATTGATTAGAAGGGATTTTCGTTCCACTCGATACTTCAGGTTGGATGGATGACAAACTGTAAGCATGATCGTTCACCCACTTTTTCCAATCAAGTAATGTTTCATTAGAGGTCCTAGCCTGTTTAACTGTAGATTTGTTTTCTATATTGACCTGTTGCTCTTTTGCAGGAACAGCTGCAGAGACACTTGCTACGCCGTTCAATGTCATTAAACTTGCCAGTGCAAAACTTAATAAAACTTTATGCTTCCTAGCCTTCTTCATTGATAATCAGTCCTTCTCTTTATGTTGATACTAATTATAGAGAGCTTAGTTTAAAGCTTAGGAAGAGTTAGTTTAAATTTTGTTTAAATTTGGTAGGGTCAGTTAAAAAGAAAAAACATCTTCGATTAATGAAGATGTTCGATTGCTATTTATAATGGTACGTACTAGCTCTAACATGGTTACGTTGGATTTGATTGAACCATGCGCGGTCTTTTTCTTCTTGTTTTAACGTACCAACAATGGAGGAGGAGCAGCTCACACAAATTTTAGCCTGTGTAATTTGTCCACAACGTTCACAAGGTGCACCTAAATTAGGGAAAATTGATTTTTTTAACTTTCCTGCTTTTACCCATTTGAAAAGCAGCTCAGAGGACACTCCTGTTAAAGTGACAACCTCATCATTTGTTAAGTAGCGATTATTTTTCCTTAATAGAAAGTGATGCAACTCTGAAAATATATCCTCTTCTCTCACATCTATTCTCTTATGAAATAGCAACATTACAAGTCCTCTCCTCGTCCCATTAATTAATAGTTTCATTAACTGTTATAGGTTGTTCGTCATATTTATAATTTTCCCAACGATTACGGGCAAGCTTTCGATATTTTGGCGAGACATTTCTATCAGCGATTAAGCGAGAGAAGCCTTTTTGGGCTTCCGCCATATCACCAAGTCGGAGGCTTAGTTCAGCATGTAAAAACTGAATTCTCTCTCCACCCTCCTGATTGGATGCAAAGGATTTACTATAAAAGTCTCTTGCTGCAAAAAGGTAGCGTTTTTCGGATTCTTCATCGTTTTTTAAACGATATAGCCAACCTATTTTTAATGCGAAATTCGCCATTAAGAGAGATTCTTCCATTGAAGCACGGGATACTAAATAAGCAAGCTTAAAACTGATTATGGCATCATCGATTGTACGTTCCTGGCAGATGTCCATGGGTTTTTGGAGCTCTTTAATGTATAGTTCATCAATGAGCTGCATGAACGGTCCATAAGTCCTTGTCATAGATTTGTGGTAGGCGTAGCCACAATGTGGGCATACAGCGACCTCATACAGCAAAGGATTTAGGCCATCATAAACAGGCATGAAATCTGTTTGTTCCTCGATGATTTTATATCGATTAGGGCGTACTTTATATGTTGTAAAATGCCTTTTGCAAAATTTGCAATCTACACTACTTTCGTAGTAATAAATGTTAAATGCCATAAGAATCAACTCCTTTGCCTGCTTTAGAAAATTATTTCTTTTGTTCTATCTATTCGTTAAAAAGTATCGTTCAATATATTTAAATGATTATCTTTTATTTTAACAATTCTGTGTTCTTTGGTATACTCCTTTAGAATTATTAAAATAAAAATAATCATTACATTATTTATTAATTGTCACTAGAACTGTTCCTTTAATAGTATTTATCGGTGCTGTTAATGTAAGTTATATAGATGGTTGAAAGTTTGTCGAAATACGTACAAATATTTTATTAGTAATCGTTAAAGGGATTTTTTTTGTGTGGTTCAAAAGTATTGTTTTGGAGGATGATTCAAGTTGAACTATAAAATAGTGTTTTTTGATGTAGACGGCACACTCATCAATTATGAGGATGGCTGTGTAGAAGAAAGTACAAAGCAGGCAATTGATTTATTAAAGAATAAGGGAATTCACCTTGTAGCAGCTACAGGAAGACCTTTATCCATGTGCCGTGAGTTGGAAGAGTTGGGGATAGAGACCTTTATTACGGCAAATGGTGCATATGTGAAACATCATGATCTTGTCCTACATAAAACGCCTATTGCTAAAGAGATTGTCCAAAATGTTGAGGCTTTTGCAATGGAACAACAGCATAGCTTAACATTTTTTACAGAGCAGCTAGCGATGAATAGCATACAAAGTCCAGCTGCTTTACATGCTATGCAGGAAACATTGTCTTTGGGAGATTTTCCGGTTATAAATGAAAAAATTACGAATGAGGAAGTTTTTCTCATGTGTCTATATACAGATGAACAGGGAGAAAAAAGATATGTTAGTCAATTTCCGAATATATTATGGCAGCGATGGCATCCTTATATTGTGAATGTACTACAGCAGGATGTTTCCAAGTCAATAGCTGTTCAAGCAGTACTAGATTATTTTAACATTGATTCTAAAAATGCCATTGCTTTTGGAGATGGGGATAATGATATGGATATGCTGGAGCTGGTAGGATTAGGAATTGCTATGGGAAATGGCAGCTTAGCTTTGAAAAACGTTGCTGATTTTGTTACAAAGAAATCTACCGAGGGCGGTATTGACTTTGCTTTGCGTCAGCTTCAAATAATTTAAAACAATCTTCAAGTTGCTTCTTCTGTTTTCCGCAGTTTGATTATAATGAAACCTGTATATTTTATAGTTAAAAAATTTTTAGGTGGGATAGTTTATGGCACATCACGTGCAATCTCTAATTGAACATTACGGGTATTTTGGCATTATCGTAATCCTAATTGGAGGTATAGTTGGATTGCCACTTCCTGATGAGGTTTTCTTAACATATGTAGGTTATAGTGTTTATCGGGAAAGCCTTGAACATATCCCTGCATTAGTAAGTGCCATGATTGGCGCAGTTGGAGGTATTACTTTAAGCTACTATATTGGTTATCGATTTGGCTTACCATTACTACAAAAGTATGGGCCAAAAATTCATATAACTGAACAAAAAATTGATTTTACGAAAAAAATGTTTGCCAAAATTGGACCTATCTTATTGTTAATAGGCTATTTTATCCCTGGTGTCCGCCACATAACAGCGTATATTGCGGCTATTAATAATTATCCATATAAAAAGTTTGCGTTCTTTGCCTATACAGGAGCATTTATCTGGACATTCACATTTATAACGTTAGGGAAAATGCTTGGAGAGAAATGGCGGTTTGTTGGTTACTACTTATCCCATTATAGTATGTATCTCATCCTATTATTTGTTCTATTAATGTTCGTCGTTTACTTTATATTCAAAAAAAGAAATGTACAAAAATAAAAGTCGGTATCTCTATACCGACTTTTAAGTTATGGCAAAATAGCAAAGGAGCGAACAGGGAATCCAGATGCTTTTTCTGGTTTAGGTACAATATTAAAAATAATTGCACCTGTTGCAGGTAGCTTGTCTAAATTAGTCATTAACTCAATTTGATAAGTGTCTTGTTCGAGCACAAAGTATTCACCATCTAGTTTGCCATTTTTACGAAAATCAGCTGCTGAATCAGTATCGAATGTTTCGTGACCAATCGCACTAACTTTACGTTCCGTCAGTAAAAATTGTAAAGCCTCTAAGCCCCAACCTGGAATATGGTTATACCCTTCCGCATCTTTATTGCTGAATGCTTCCTTATCTGGCCAACGTTTACTCCAATCGGTACGTAGCGCTACAAAGGTACCTGCCTCAATTTTTCCGTGCTGTGCTTCAAACTCAAGTATATCTTGAACACTTAAAGAAAAATCATGATTGCTAGCAGCTTCTTCGGACTTATCAATGACAACAAGGGGAAGAACAAGCTCTTTTAAATCGAGCTCTTCAAGGTACCGTGTGTCTCGCACAAAATGAATGGGTGGGTCGATATGCGTACCATATTGACCAGGGAAAGTGAACTGTTGTGCAAAGAACCCATCATCGTGAGAGAATAATGTTTCAAATTTTGCATCTTCGAACATGAAAAAATGGGGTGAGTTAGGGCCGAATGTATGTGTTAAATCGACCCATTGTTTAGATTTTAATAATTGTAATGATTGTAATAATTCATTAGGCATCGTTTTCCCTGCTTTCTTAAAATAGTAGTAAAAAAAGAGCCCCCTATAGAAGAGGACTCCTGAATAAACAACGGTAGTTCATCTTCTCATCTTCAAGGCTTTGGAATTAGGCCAATTGGAATTAGCACCATACTGTTGAGCTGGTTGCTGAGACTTCATCGGGCCAATCCCTCCGTCTCTCTTGATAAGAAAAATATAAGAATTTTCAGAAATAATAATACAAACACTTTATCATAGTTTTCTATAGTTTACAAGTTCAATAGGGATACAAGGTTAGGGTTTTTTTCACCAATTTAAATTCAATATGACACCACAACAGCCATTATCAATTAGACGTATTCTAAAACTATCAGGTGTATAGTTCGTTTCGAATTTCATCGTAATACCTGTGGATGAAATTAATTTCTCCACTTCTGCTTTATTTGAAAGTTGTGCTGCATTCATTAAATCATGGGCAAATTGCTGGGAGCTTTCAATTTTATCCGTCAGTAATTGGGCTTGCTGCATAATTGCCTTTATCCGTGTAACCGATGATTTTAATTTATGTGTATCAACAGGTGGAAAGGGATTGTTGGTCGGCATTGCAAGATGTTGGGGAAAGGATCTTACAGCAAGGTGGTTGGCAATTGGTGGCGCTGAGTAATGATAGGGATGAACGAAATACGGATAAGGATTGTAATACAATGGAATTCCTCCTATCCTATAGCTGATATCTTATCTTATGTATTCAAGCGAATTTAGGTGTAACTCCATTCTTGTCTTACTTATAACACAAAAAGGAAGCCACAGGGAGCTTCCTTTTTATCAATATTGTATATATACCGATGTTAAATTACCAAAATATCAAGTAAATGCTAGATAAACGGACTAACAATATTATTGTTTTTTATTATCGAAAAGCAACCATAATAATGTAACAATCGCTGCTAGCATAACCATTAGGAATCCATAAAGAGGCGTATGTGCTAATGATTGATGGCGAATAATAAAACCTCCAATATAGGATCCTAAAAATATACCAATGTTAAAAGCAGAAATGTTTAATGCTGAAGCCATAGAAATAGCTGACGGCACATATTTTTCAGACAGTAGAACAGCATATAACTGTAATCCTGGGACATTCATGAACATAAATAATCCCATTGTCAGTACCATGACTAAACCGATAATCGGTGATTCAAGAGTGAAGCCAATACCAAGTAACGCTAAGGCAAGTCCAACAAAAATTATAAAGATGGAACGTAGCGGATTTTGGTTAGCAAAATGGCCTCCTAATGTATTACCAATAGCAACGCAAATACCATAGACAACTAATATAATTACTACTGCATGTGGGGAATAGCCCATATATTGCTCTAAAATAGGTGAAACATACGTATAGACTACAAAGGCCCCACCATATCCAATAGCTGTAATGAAAAGGATTAATAACATGCGAATATTGCCTAATACTTTGCCAATATCACGTAAAGAAATAGGATTACCTTTTGATAATTGGTTAGGTACTAGTAAAGCATTACTAATTAAACCGATAATGCCTATAATGACGATAAAAATGAACGACATACGCCAGTCTGTTACTTGTCCAATAAATGTACCAAGTGGAACACCGGTCACAGTAGCTAGCGTTAAGCCTGTAAACATAAAGGCAATCGCGCTTGCTCGTTTATTTGGTTCAACTACATCAGCTGCTATAACAGAGGCGATCGACATAAACACACCATGAGCTAATGCTGAAATAATACGACCTATTATCAGTATAGAAAAAATTGGTGCGATAGCTGCAGTTAAATTCCCCGCTATAAAAATGGTCATAACAAGCAATAAAACTGTTTTTCGACTAAGACGAGATGTTAAGGCTGTTAATAATGGAGCACCAACAGTGACACCTAGTGCGTATATAGAAACGGTTAAACCGGCAGTGCTTAAAGATATACCAAAATCATCTGTAATTAATGGTAAAAGTCCAACACTGATAAATTCAGTGGACCCTATACCAAATGCACTGATTGCAAGTGCTAGCAATGTCAATTTTGCATTTGGCTTTTTTGATTGTGACATTTTACTAATATCTCCTTTGATTTTTTTTAGTATGTGTAGTAATATTCATGCATGCCTAAAAGTTGTGTAGAGTACTTTTAGTTACTTTTGAATATTACGGGGGTTTACAATGCAAAAAATTTATAATATAGGTGTTGAAGCTACGCTTGAAGTTATTGGTGGTAAATGGAAACCGGTCATTCTTTGCCATTTGAACCACCATGGTGAAATTCGAACAAATGAATTTCGACGATTGATTCCAGGCATTTCCCAAAAAATGCTTACAAGTCAATTAAGAGAGTTAGAGCAAGCTGGTTTAATCCATCGCAAGGTCTTCAATCAAGTACCGCCTAAAGTGGAATATTCATTGACTTCCTATGGACAAGGGATGGAGCCTATTTTGAATATGCTTTGCACTTGGGGCGAAAAGCATGTTGAATTACTAAAGGATAAAGGTGAAGATGTTCTGTTAAAACAACGCGATGAAGATATCGCTATGCAGCAAACATCATAATGAGGGAGAAAGAGACTGTCACATACAAGACAGTCTCTTTCCTCTTTTTAATGCTTATAGAGCAAAGTCAAATTCATCTGGATTTGGACCAACACGTTGTTCACGATTCATCTCATTGATTAATGCCATTTCTTCGTCTGTTAAAGTAAAGTCAAAGATATCAGCGTTTTGCATCATACGCTCTCTACGTACTGATTTTGGAATTGTAATCACTCCATTTTGTACATCCCAGCGTAAAATAACTTGAGCATTTGATTTTCCGTATTTTGTTGCAATTTTTGAAATCGTTTCATCTTCAAGAAGACCACCTTGCATTAAAGGTGCCCATGCTTCAAGTTGAATTTGGTGCTTGTCACAGAATGAACGAAGCTCCACTTGTTGTAAGCGTGGGTGGAATTCCACTTGGTTCAAAACAGGTTTAATACGAGCAAATGATAATAAGTTTTCCAAGTGTGCCACAGTAAAGTTACATACACCGATTGCTTTGATCTTGCCTTGTTCATATAGGTCTTCAAGTGCTTTCCACGATTCAGCATATTTATCTTTACCAGGCCAATGAATTAAATAAAGATCTAAATAATCTAATCCTAATTTTTTTAGGCTCTCTTCATATGCTGCAATTGTTTCATCATAGCTTAAGCCATCGTTCCATACTTTTGATGTAATAAATAAATCTTCACGACGTAAGCCAGTTGATGCTAGAGCTTGTTTAATACCTTCTCCTACACCTGCTTCATTTCCATAAATAGCAGCAGTATCGATGCTTCGATAGCCAACCTCGATCGCATTTTTAACCATTTCTGCAGTAGCGTCATTTTCTACTTGAAAAACGCCTAAACCCATACCAGGCATTTGTAGGCCGTTATTTAATGTGATTGTATCTTGTAAATGAGTAATCATTATTATTCCTCCAATTGTGTGTTTGCTTGATTGCTTTTTCATTATGATGCCCCACAAGAAGAAAAAAAAGTACGTACATTTTTGTTTCATAGAAACGTCGAGGTAACTTTTGTGTGATGCCAATGGTTAGAGAGATAAAAGTTTTTTAATAGTACTTTTTGCAATTTAAAATTACAGGTGAAATCAGGAGGATATAAAGAAATGAAGGGTAATCCATAGTGAAATCCAAAAAAATGAATAGATTATGATTATCTCTGTGCTGATGCAACCAAATGACTTTCTTCACGAATTAAAAGGAAAAATTTGTTGGATAGAGAATTTAAATAGTAATACTACTTTAAAAAGGGGATTGGAAAATGAATCGTTTAAACTTAATCACATTAGGCGTTAAAAATATGGTGGAGTCACTTACCTTTTACCGAGAGGGACTTGGCTTTGAAGTAGTAGTGTATGGAGAAGAAACAAATCCAGATGTAATGTTCTTTAATAATGGGGGAACTAAAATATCACTATTTCCAATTGAACGTCTTGTAAACGATATCAATGAAGCAAACCCACCAGAACTTAGCCCCGGCTTTGGAGGTATCACCCTTGCTTACAATGGTAAATCAAAAGAAGAGGTGGACCGCGTATTTGCATTAGCTAAAAAAGCTGGAGCGTCTATTGTAAAAGAGCCAGAAACAGTATTTTGGGGCGGTTATAGTGGCTACTTCCAAGATCCAAACGGTTACTATTGGGAAGTAGCTTATGGTGATATGTGGAAATTTGATGAAAATGATATGCTAATTATTCAATAATGATTCAAAAAGAGAGCTCACTAGAAACGTTAGTGTGCTCTTTGCATTGACTGCTTAACAATAATGTTCCCTCATTAAATTCACAAAGTTTTGTGCAGCTTTAGATAAATAATGATTCTTCATCCATACAAGTCCTACGGAAGTGGATAACTCTGTAGTTGGGATTTTGTAGGCATGAAGCGGTAGGTCTTCAAATTGCTTTAGAATGGTTTCAGGTACGATGGAGGAGCTAAAACCTGATTCGATTAAATTCATTAAAAGCGCAGTATCTGAACATTCCCCGACGATATGGGACTGTAATTGGAAGCGGGAAAATGCTTCTAAAATTGAATAGTGAACTCCTAACCCTTCTGTACTCGGTAATAAAATCGGCCAATTTTGAATTTCGGCCAAAGTCACCTCATGTTCTAACAACTTAAACTTCTTGGATTGTATAAAATAAAACGGTTCTGTGTACATATGAAGGACAGAGAAATCATCTAATTCTAAGGGCAAACGAATGATCGCTAGTTCTACTACACGATCTCTTACAAGCTTACAGAGATAAGAGGATTCATTTTGTTGAATTTTATAAGTTACCTTAGGAAATTGTTGTTGGAATTGATGTAATAATTGGGGTAACTCAACAACTGAAAATGTATTGATGCCTAATGTTAATCGTCCATGAATGCCTAGCCCTACATCCTTGACCTCTGCTTCCGCCTCGTCCATTAATTGAGCAACCTGCAATGCATATTTATATAAGGTCTTCCCAGCCTCCGTCACTTCAAAGTACTTGCCGCTTCTCTCTACCAATTTTGAACCAAGCTCTTCTTCCATTGTTTTTAGATGTTGGCTTAATGGTGGCTGAGAAATATGCAGTCTTTCAGCAGCAGCAGAAATCTTCCTTTCCTCCACAATCGCTATAAAATATCTTAGTTGTCGAATATCCAATTAAGTCACACCCCTTTATTATACGTAAAACCTAAGTAAAACAAATTTTTTTAATGTTTTTCATATAGTTAGTGTCATGTTAGCATATTCTAGCACCTACGTGTGAAGTTTCTAATTGTATTTAGAGCAGATGAGAAAGCAATTACAGATAATAATATCTACCTTTAAAACGCAACTTACACAAAGCTATTAATAGTTGCGCTTTTTTATATCTACTCAATTAATAGACATTTTTCAAATTTCCTAAGAAAATAAATAGCGTTTATCCTATAATAACCATGTATGCAATAATATTGTTTTTAATTTCTAGTTAACTTCATATTGCAAAATATGGTATTTTAATATAGCTTTTGATTATCAACAAGAAGGAGGATGAACATTGATTCATATATTGTACATAGAAGATGAGAAAGAAATAGGACAATGGGTTAGCAAGGAGTTAACGGAAAGAGGCTATGAGGTAACATGGCTAGAGTCTGGCGAAGGTCTTGAACAACACATTGCTTCAAAAGATCTTGCTATATTGGATGTCATGCTACCCGGGTTAGATGGTTTTTCGATTGGCAAAAGAATAAAACGAGAGAATAAAGATTTACCTATTTTGATGCTATCTGCTCGAACAGCCGTTGAGGATAAAATTGAAGGGCTTAATTTTGCTGATGATTATTTAACAAAGCCATTCCATCCTGATGAACTAGTAGCAAGATTAGAGGTATTACTAAGAAGATATCAAAAAAACGACGATGTATTGGCATTGCAGCATCTTAAAATTTATACAAAAGATATGCGAATTATTAATACATTAAATGAAGAAGAAATTCTTCTAACTGGCAAACAATTTTATTTATTGCAGTATTTTATTCGTCATCTAAATCAAATTTTAACGAAGGAACAACTCTATGAGGGTGTTTGGGGTGAGAGTTACATTGAAGGTGATAAAACATTGATGGTTCATATTCGATATTTAAGAGAAAAGATAGAAATTAATCCTGCAAAACCCCAGATTATCGAAACAATTAGAGGAATTGGCTATAGGGTGAAACTATGAAATTTTTCCGTTCATTATTAGCGAAATATATGCTCATTATTGTATTAGCTATATCGATTGTTCAAATTTCCTATCTCGGTGTTGCTACTTTCATGTTAGGCATTTCAAAGACAGGATCTGGAGACTTTTCAAGTGAAGCTCTTCTGGAAAGTGATATTGAGGAACAATGGCATACACAAGCAAAAAGTATAAACAATGCATCAGAAGCTACCATTGAACAGCTTTTTCAAAAATGGCAAAAGCAATATCCTACAGCTTCAATGTTCTGGGTAAGTGAAAAGGGAAATTTACTGACTACCATGAATGTTCAGGATGAGCTTCCTAAAATATGGACACCTGCATTTACAACCAAATTTATTAAAGAGCGCTATGGAAGTGACCCATTTACTGTAATTGCTTTCTTAGGTGATGATGTGTCAAATGGCTTTATTGTGTTAGAGATTTCAAGGGATGTCTTTAAGCCCCCGCTTATAAAGATTTATGATAACTACGGTAGCTTCTTATTTTTTGGTGTTGTAGCCGTTATCCTATTTTTTATTGCCGTTTCCTTTTTATTTTTCAAGGGAATTCGAAAAAGACTATTACATCTACAAGAGGCTATGGAAATTCGTGATGTAGACGGTTTACCTATTGAGATACAGGTGAAAAAGCGGGACGAAATTGGACAATTAGAGCATAGTTTTAACAGAATGGTTTGTGAGCTAAGAGATAGTAAACAGCGTCAGCAGAAGGAAGAACAACTAAGAAGAGAGCTGATCGCCAATTTATCACATGATTTGCGAACACCTTTAACAAAAGTAAGGGCTCAATCTTATACAATTAGCAAAGAAGCATTGTCAGAGGAAGGTATACAGGCTTTAAAAGCAATGGAAGCATCCATTGTGAATATTGATGCTTTAATTGAAAACTTAATGTCGTACACATTGCTAATGGCAAGCAAATATAAATTCGAACCGAAAAACATCAATGTTATTCGGTTTGTGCGGGAACATTTAACAACCTGGTACCCAGTTTT
>NZ_DAMDAY010000008.1:39655-54735 GCF_032093475.1 Lysinibacillus sp.
TATCGATATTGAACTGCAAGCATTTGAATCCAATGAGTGGAGTGTTGATCCATTATGGCTAGGGCGAATATTTGATAATATCTTTCAAAATGTGCTACGTCACGCTTACAGTGGTAAATATATAAGTGTGAAAACAAAATCCACGGATAGCTATAAAGCATTTATTATTGAGGATCATGGTCAAGGGATGAAAAATGAATCCAATGCAAAAGGAGCAGGGATTGGTCTATCTATTGTCGATATTATGGTAAAGGGTATGGATTTAGAGTGGGAAATAACTTCTAGTCAATCTGGCACAAAAATTATAATCAAAAATGTTATGCAATCTGCGAAGCTTGGGAAGTAAAGGCTCGCAGATTTTTATTTTTAGTGTAGTGAAAGCTTGGCATTTGATGATGGTAGACATTTTTAAACAAAATTTAAACTTGGCCCTTACCTATTTTTAAACTTCTATTCTTATGATAATGAAAGAGGTGAGGACAATGGAATATATCGTACAAACACAAAACTTATCAAAACGCTTTGGAAAAGAGCAAGCTGTAGCAAATTTGAACTTGCAAATACGAAAAGGCGAAATATATGGATTTTTAGGACCGAATGGGGCAGGAAAAACAACAACGATTCGTATGCTTCTTGGTTTAATGAAGCCATCCTCAGGGACAATAAAAATCTTCCAAAAGGATATTACAAAGGAGCGTATCCAAATCTTAGCTAATGTCGGCTCGTTAGTAGAAAATCCTTCGTATTATCCACATTTAACAGCCTATGAGAATTTGGAGGCGCTAAGAAAAATTTTAGGTGTGCCTAAATCTCGAATAGATGAGGTTCTAGAAATTGTTCGTTTGAAAGAGGCTGCCAATAAGAAGGTTAAGGGCTTTTCGCTAGGTATGAAGCAACGTCTTGGAATAGCAGCTTCACTACTACATAATCCTGAATTACTCATTCTAGATGAACCTACTAATGGTCTCGACCCTTCAGGCATTATTGAAATTCGTAATTTAATTAAACGACTACCGAAGGAATACGGCATGACGATTATAATTTCCAGTCATTTATTATCAGAGATCGATCAAATGGCTACACAAGTAGGTATAGTATCTAAGGGGAAATTGATATTCCAAGATTCCATTGAGGAGATGCGGAGATTCGCTCAGCCAAAGGTACTATTTAAAGTAAATAATAGTGAAAAGGGATGGCGCTGTTTACTGGCAAATGGCATTAAGGCAGATTATCAAAATGGCGTTATTTTCTTAGAGGAATGCTCGGATGAAAAAGTAGCTCATATTGTCCAAGTCCTTGTTCAGGAGGGCATTTCTGTATTCCGTGTAGAGGAAGAGAAACGCTCATTGGAGGAAATCTTCCTGCAAATGACGATGGGAGAGCAGGCGATATGATAGGTAAATTGTTAACTGCTGATTTCTTGAAGATCAAACGTAAAGGATTATGGTTTTTAACGCTTTTAGGACCATTGGGTGTAGTCGCCCTACAAATGGTTAATTACGGAGTAAGGAAAGATTATTTATTACAACAAAGTGAGGACGATTGGGGCTATTACTTATTAAACATCCATTCCTTTACACCGCTTGCCATTGTGCTGGGCATTGCTATTCTAACTTCATTCATGGCGAGTATTGAAAATGAGACAAATGCTTGGAAGCAGCTGATTGCCTTACCTGTTTCAAAATTATCCGTGTATTTATCTAAATTTACAGTGTTGACCCTATTACTATTTTTGGCTTCCACAGTACTGATGATTTTTACGCTTAGTTATGGGCTGTTTTTAAACTTAGGAGCACCTGTACCTTACTTAGAGGTTGCCAAATTTAGTTATTTTCCTGCGCTAGCAGCATTGCCTATATTGGCGCTCCAGCTTTGGATTGCGAGTGTTAGCCACAATCAAGGGATTCCTATTACAGTAGGTATTTTCGGAGTGATATTTGCCTATTCTTCATTTGTTTTACCAGATTGGATGATATGGAAATGGCCATCATTAATGAACCAATGGGATGAGCCAATCATCAATGTGTTATTAGGCGTAGGAATTGGTATTTTACTATATATTGTTGGGATGATTGATTTTGCAAGAAGGGACGTGAAATAATGATTGCTCTACTTCGAGCCGAATGGTTTAAGTTACGTAAATCAAAAATGGTGCCGATTATTTTCGCAGGACCAATAATAGGTTTGTTTATTGGACTATCAGCCAATCTAGAGAATACTATGTCAGGGGTTCAAATCAATGAATGGTTTATTTCCTTATTCTCAATGAATTTAACATATGCATTATTATTTTTACCTCTTATTACTGGCGTTTTTGCAAGTCTCATTTGTAGATATGAGCATCAGTCAGGTGGATGGAAGCAGCTTTTAGCACTGCCTGTAACAAGAGGGAAAGTATTTGTCGCGAAATATGTATTGGTTATGCTGCTTGTTTTGGCTATGCAATTATTGTATTTAGGATCTATCTATGCTGTAGGTATGCTGAAGGGCTACACGGATCCCTTTCCAATAGAGATCGTATGGAAAAGTATTGTAGGAGGCTGGGTGGCAACATTACCCCTAGTAGCCTTACAATTGTGGATGTCCATTATGTTTAAAAGCTTTGCTGCTCCCTTTGCTGTCAATGTCATATTTACGTTACCTTCTATTTTAGCGGTAAATTCTGAGCGAGTTGGTCCATATTATCCTTGGGCACAACCATTTTCAATGATGTATATAGGTGGCAATACAGACGATGTATTTTTTGTGCCTTGGGAGCAATTACTAACAGTTATAGGTGGGGGATTCATCCTATTTTTCCTCGGCGGATATTACTATTTCCAACGAAAAGCGATTTAACCTTAAGGGAGTATTGACATGACAATGATTAAACGAAGTTTACGATTATTCACTGCATCTTTGCTACTTATTGCTTTAGCAGGGTGTGGACAGGGAGAGGCAGTAACAGATGCCTCGCAATACATTAGTGAAATAGAAAATATTTCTATTCCTGATGATGTGAAAATTATTGGTTTTGGGGAAGCAACACACGGAAATATTGAATTTCAAACATTAAAAAAAGATCTGTTTGAAGCGATGATCAAAAATGAACATGTCCAAGTCTTTGTTTTAGAAGGGGATTTTGGAGGTGCCCAGCAAATTAACCAATTTATTTTAAAGGGTATTGGTACGGCGGAGGAAGCTATAAAAGCTTTAGATTATGGCATCTACCAAACCGAACAAATGGTAGAATTAGTACAGTGGATGCACGACTATAATCTGGCAGTCGAAGAACAAGATAAAATTTATTTCTATGGTAATGATATGCAACGCTATGATTATAGCAAAAAGGGATTGCTAGATTATTATACAGATGTACATGCGGGGAATGCTGAGAAATTTAAGGCCGAGCTAAAACATATTTCAAACAAAACGATGAGAGAATTATCGAATAATCAGCTAACAGAACTGGATAAAACGATTGATACAATTATTGAAGATTTACAATCGAATAGAGAGGCATATGAGAAAAAGTCATCGAAGGATGCTTTCTCCTTTGCGGCACAATATGCTCAAATAATGAAGCAGCGAACGCAATTATTTTTGAATGATGGAAACTATATGAATTTACGAGATGAATATTTAGCTGAAAATTTACAATGGATTGTTGAATATGAAGCCACGAAAGGGCATGATAAAGTATTCATGTCAGCACATAATGGTCATATTGAGAAAACCTCTGCGACGATGGCAGGATATCAATCGATGGGACAATATTTAAACGAGCAATATAAAGATCAATATTTTGCGATTGGTACAGACTTTGTAAAAAATACATTCCAAGCACAAAATGGGTCTGGTGAACGAAAGGAATACACGATTGAACATCATAATGCTTTAGTAGATGCTTTTAGTGAGGTTAACGATACTATTTTTTATGTAGATTTTGAACATGCTAGTCAATCAGAGGAATTAGCAAGTATTCTTTCTAAAAGCCAAAGAATGGGCAATGTCGGTGACGATTTTCGTCCATGGTATAAGCTAACACAAATGCTGTATACCATTAAAATGACACCTGTTGAAGCTTATGATGGTCTTATTGTTGTACAAGAAGCAACGCCAACCAAAATAATCGATTAAAAAAATTAGCAACCTTTATCAAAAAAGCTTTTTCCTTCTCCAGTATGATGAAGATGAGGTGAGTAACATGGAGTATAGTCAGGCAACGCAAAGGACCATTGCCTTTATTGAGGAGCAGTTGACGGAAGAAATGACACTTGAGCACCTTCCTCATACTGCTGGCTATTCGAAATATCATCTAAGTCGCATTTTCAAACAAGAAACTGGATTAACAATTGGTGAGTATATTCGTATACGCCGACTAGCTTTGGCGGCAAGTTATTTAATGTACTCCAATGCATCGATATTAACAATTGCATTTACACTTCAGTTTCAATCACAAGAAGCTTTTACACGAGCTTTTAAAGAAATTTACGCTTTGCCGCCAGGGAAGTATCGAAAAATGATGCAATCATTAAGCATGACGGAGGAGGAAAAATTAGTGGTATCAAATGAACAGGTTAAGGGTTGGATGTTGAGCGGTGGGAATCCTGAGTTATATCAATTTCATACAGATGACAAGGTATTTCATTCAGGAACTCGTTCGGGAGTATTGTATTCTTCAACCGCTTCAGCGAATAATGGACAATTCGCTACGATGATGCAGGGCTTTCAAGCAGCTGAATTTAAAGGCAAGCGCTTGAAAATGTCATGCTATTTAAAGACTGTAGATGCTGCCAAATGTGGTGCATGGATGCGCATTGACAATGCTACGGGTGATACGATTCAATTTGACAATATGGATCAACGGTCTGTAAAAGGGACTACCGAATGGAATCACTATTCTATTGTGTTAGATGTGCCTGAAGAAGGTGATTCCATTTATTTTGGTGTGTTATTGATTGGCTCGGGTAAGGTATGGGCAGATGGTTTCCGCTTTGAGGAAGTCGACGACAAGGTACCTTCAACTAACATGCTTTCACAGGAACGATTACCTAAACAACCAGCTAATTTAGACTTTAGCATGGATTGATTTTGATGCTTTGTTATTCAAGCTTCACCAGTGATTGACTTTGATTAATAACGTATCGTTTACCTCTAATTTGTTAAAGCTAATAAAGAGGAGGTGTGAAACGATGGCACAAGAAATTCTTTGTGAAGTCAATAACTGTACATTTTGGGATTCTGGAAACAAATGTACTGCAGAAAAAATTTATGTTGTCAGCCAGAAGGGACAACATGCTTCCAACAGTGAGGAAACAGACTGTAAAACATTCGAACCTGAAACGCATTAATGACTAAAGGGTAATCATGAATATGATTACCCTTTATCCCTGTCTTTATTAATAAATATCCACTTTTTCTTTGTTAAATAAAAGTGCATGCGCATTTTTTACTTTTTCTTCTACATAATCCAACGAGTATTTACCAACAGAATCTGTTAAATCTCCAATTGCCCGCGACAAATTATCAATAATCGGAATTAATTTGTGCATTTCAGTGCGATGTTTCTCTTTGTGCATCTCATCCATGATTTCATATGCAAGACGCTGGATCTTCCTTAGTCGCAATTTTTCAGATTGCATTGAATCCTCCTTATTGAACCAATTTATGATGTCTAATTATATGAGCTACAATAAGGTTTCATGAATGATGTTCTTTAGAAATAAATGCTAGTGTTATGTTATCTTTTCGGAAGTCTAATGGTGAATGTAGTCCCTTTAGCAAGCTCGCTTTCTACAGAAATAGTGCCACTATGTGCTTGAACAAGGTTATAAACAATTGCCATGCCTAATCCAGTGCCTTCAGAAGAGGTATCTGTAGTTGTCCCACGATAATACTGTTGGAATATATTCTCTGTCATCTCGGGAGACATACCAACTCCGTTATCCACAATGTGAATTTCAACAAATTGATCGCTATCAAAAATATGTGTATAAATATCAGTGTTCTGAGGGTTGTGGATAATCGAGTTCATTAAAATATTTTGCAATATCCGCTGCATGTATTTAGTGTCAAAATCAATGTTTATAGAATTTTTATCTGCTTGAAAATGCAATATATATTTTTCTGCTTGTGGATAATTGCTTATGTTAGCAACAATTCTTTTTGTAAATTCAACAATATCATGTTTTGTTTTGTGAAGGGGTAGTTTTCCATTTGTATTATTTAACTGAATAACGAGACTTAAATCTTGAATTAACTCCTCCATATGTTTTCCTTTATCAGCAATTTCCTGAATAAAACTATGTGCTTCTTCCTTCGACCATTCATATTGATCGTTTAATAATAGTGTAGAGTAGCCTGTAATATAGGTAAGTGGTGTTTTCAAATCATGAGATATACCAGCTATCCATTCTTGTTTTGCTTGTTCCACTTGGGCTCTTTCTATTTCGGCAGCCTTGAGTTTTGCTGATAAGGATTGTAGATGTTCTAGTACCTCTTGGTATAGCATAAAGCGCATACGAAGTTTGCCTTTCCGGTTATAAATCTTAGAAAGTCCATTTGGTTTTATGTAGTTTTCCTGTGAAAGCTGCTGAATCCAAGTCATGATAAAACCGAGCGGACCTCCAAAATACCAGCCAAATACAGCAATGCAAATTAACGTGCTAAAGCAAAAAATCCATAGTACCAGCAAATTCTCATAATCTTCACTAACAGTGTGCTTAAAGATTGGAAGAATACCTTCAAGCCCGATTAAAATGCAAATGCCGCTAAAAAGTATCCACAGTATGATCCCCAAAGCGAGATGTAGTGTAAATCGAGTATTTATTCGCATAATAATCCCTCTTTTGGTGGGATAAATTTATAGCCAATGCCTCGCAGATTAACGATTATTTTAGGTTTACGCGTATCATCCCCAAGTTTTTTTCGTAATTTCGAAATATGAATGGTAACAGTCTTCTCCTCACCATAAACATCATTTCCCCAGACAAATTCGTAAAGTTGAGAAGTTGTATAAATACGATTTGGGTTTTTACAGAAGAAGTGCAGAAGCTCCAGTTCTTTAGCGGTGCATTCAACAATTTGATGATCTACTTTCAGCGTCGCCGACTCCGGATTAAAGGCAAAATAACCAAAATCGTACTTAATACTTTGTTGTTGCTGAGCAGCCTCATACATTTTTTGACGTCGAAGAATAACTTTTATTCTAGCTACAACCTCTAAAGGATTAAATGGTTTTGTTATATAATCGTCGCCGCCAATACCTAAACCAGTTAATTTATCAAAATCTGTTGACCGAGCGCTGACAAAAATTATAGGTGTGTTGGTATGCTTACGTATTTCCGTACATAACTCAAAGCCACTAATATCAGGTAGCATAATATCCAGCAGAATGACATCGTAATCATTGTCCTTAACAAGCTGTAGAGTTCCTTTACCCGTTGAAGAAGTCTCAATATTTATAAAGTTCTCTTTCCGTAGTGTAATATCTAATAATTTTAAAATGCCCAATTCATCATCCACGATTAAGATATTTGCCGTTTCCACTTTTATCCCTCTTTTCCTTTTCATCATAACAGCTTCTAGTTTTGAAATCCTCATTCAGTAAATAATATTACGGTCATTTTCCATTGTGTTTACTTTATTTTTACTTTTCTTTATTAAGCTTAAAGTAACGAAAACAAAATGGTGAGGAGCTAAAACTGTGGAATCTGTTATTGAAATTAAACAATTAAATAAAAGTTTTAAAGGAGTAGAGACCATCTCTAGTGTCAATATGAATATTCGGCCAGGAGAGATTTATGGTTTCTTAGGTCCGAATGGAGCGGGGAAAACGACCATTATGAAAATGATTTTAAATTTAATAAAACCTACATCTGGTGACATTAAAGTTTTTAATCAACCTGTTACGAGGACTTCCTATCAATATTTAAGCAAAATAGGAAGCATTATTGAGTACCCCGAATTCTATGAAAGGCTGTCAGCAAAGGAGAATTTAGAACTACATTGCGAATATATGGGCATTTATGAAAAAAAGGCAGCTGACGAAGCTCTCAAAATAGTTGGCCTGCTAGGTGTTGAAAATAAAAAGATTAGTGAATTTTCCTTGGGAATGAAGCAAAGATTAGGGATTGCGCGTGCCATTGTTACCAAGCCAGAGATTTTAATTTTAGATGAACCGATTAATGGTCTTGACCCGATTGGCATTAAAGAGGTGCGTGAATTGCTAGTGCTACTAAAAGAAGAGTATGGCATCACAATTTTAATCTCGAGTCATATTGTATCAGAGATTGAATCTATCGCGGATACAGTAGGCATTCTTCAGCATGGAAAATTACTAAAAGAAGTCAGGATGGATGATATTCGAAAAGAAACAATGGAATATCTTGAAATCACGGTGGACGATTTAAAGAAAACAACGAATGTCCTGGAGAGTTTGAACATTCGAAACTATGAAATCGCGAGTCAACAGAGGGTGCGTATATTTGATGAAAATAATTCATCATCTCAAATTAATAAAGAACTCATTGTTAATGGCATCGTCGTTCATAGTATTGAAAAGCAACAACAGCATTTAGAAGAGTATTTTTTAAAACTGATTAATGGGGGAAATCAACATGCTTAAACTACTAAGGCTAGAGTGGAAAAAGAATCGGATGGCGGGTTATTTTAATGGCTTAATCATTAGTATAATAGGTATTTTTGTAGCTGTTACATTAATTGCGGTGGGGTCTGAGGGGGATAGTGAGTTTCAGAATTACACAGAATTTATGTCGTTAACGAACATTTTAATTAGAATTGTCTTTATTATTTTTTCGAGTGTTATTCTTGCACGTCTAGTTATCGATGAATATAAAAATAAAACAGTTCAATTATTATTTTCATATCCATTGAAAAGAAAAAAAATTATAGTCGCTAAGCTTCTTCTCGTCTTTAGCTTTTGTTTTGTAAGCATCATAAGTGCAACAATCGTTATCAATTTACTTATTTATTTTTTAAATCCGACATTGGGTCTTTTTGGGGAATCTACTGACTTAAAAGAAATGCTTGAGACAGTTCCTTCGCTGCTACTAAGTGCTTTTATGACAGCTGGCGTAAGCTTAATACCGTTGTACTTTGGTATGCGAAAAAAATCAACCGCCTCAACCATTACATCAGCTGTATTCATTGGATTTGTCATTAACGCTACAATTTCTGATGGCTCTACCTCCTCTAGTTTATTTCAAATCATTGCTGTGCCAATTATGTTGTGTTTAGTAGGTTTTTTTGTAGGTTATCTATCCTACCGCAAAGTTGATAAAGTGGATCTAACGTGAAATGAGGAGATTTGATGAAAAAAACCATTGTAACGACTCTGCTATTTTTTATTCTAGTAGGTGGACTATTAGTTGTTTTGAAACTAAATGGGGAGCAAAGCTATGAAAAACAAAAGTCTTTTGATGGACAGCAAATTCAAATACTAGAAATAGACAATGAGTCGTGGAATATTGTATTAGAAAATACAGATTCAGAGGAACTGAAAATTAATATTAAAGGAAATAAGCAAAAGAAACAAAGTGACCCTGTGGAAATAAAAGAAGATGGTCAAAAAATAAGTGTATTTCAAAGAGATACAGAAGTAGGTATTCTAAAAAATATTAGTATTGGTGAAAAAGGAACTATTCACATTGCTATACCAAAGAATTCAGTTAAATTAATTGCAATAAGAAATAGTTATGGCGATCTTCGCCTTAATCATTTAGCAACTGAGGTCATGACAATATCAAGTGAATCAGGCTCAACTATAATGAAGGGGCTTGCTGCCAATAAAGGAGAACTTACATCGAAGGATGGGGAAATAAATATTTCAGATAGCTCTCTGGAAGAATTATTAATAAGTGCTACGAATGGTGATAGCTACATTACTAACGTTTCTAGCACAAAGACGAAAATTACTTCATCTAGCGGTGAAGTTGTTTTGAAAGAGATAGAAGAAAAAAAATCATTATCTATTGAAACTGGTTCAGGAGATATTACGATTTCTTATAAAAATAACCCACAATCATTAGAGCTTTCAGCTTCGAGTGATTCAGCAGACATTACTGTTGATTTAAAAGGTTTAAACAAAAAAGATGTGAGTGGAAATTCAATGAGTGGGACAATTGGAGAGTCGTCAAATAAGTTGGAACTAGTCAGTAAAGCAGGTATAATAAATGTTAAATAAATACAAATAAAGGGGCTTTTATGGGGGAGATTTACGTCATTAGACATTGTCTAGCAGAAGGGCAATCTGAAGATGCCTCTTTAACGCAGGAGGGAAAAAAGCAGGCGGAAAGTTTAGTAGATTTTTTCAAGGATATAAAAATTGATCGAATTCTTTCTAGCCCTTTTTTAAGAGCAATTCAATCCATAGAACCACTAAGTACGAAGGATAATATTACGATAGAAATTGAGGAAAGACTTTCAGAGCGACTTTTAAGTACTAGAGATTTACCGGATTGGTATGAAAAATTACAGGCAACATTTATCGATTTGGATTTAACATTTGATGGTGGCGAATCTAGTAAAGAAGCGATGAATCGAATTGTAAATGTTGTAGAAGAAGCATTTGCTCGAAATGTTGCGAGTACAGTAATCGTAAGTCATGGCAATATCATTGCATTGTTATTGAAGTATTATGATAAGGACGTTGATTTTCAAAGCTGGAAAAATTTAAGCAATCCAGATGTTTTTCGATTAAGTAAAAAGCATAGCAATGTCAGAATAGAGCGAGTATGGAATCCGGATTTTTAAATACAAGGTGGTATGGTAGGAGTGTCTTATCATACCTTTTAGTATGATTTCAGAGAAATTGTTCTATATAAAAGAAGGAGTGTATAATGGAGACCATTTTAAAAGATATTTTAACATGGATTACGTTAGCTGATAAAAGGATAATCATTGGCATTTCAGGGCATGGAGCTGCAGGAAAAACAACGTTTGCCCATAAATTAATAAATGCTTTAAATCGAGATGAAGTGAATTATATGAATACGGATCCGTATATTGTGAGTTCAGATATACGCAAACAGGCAATCATTGATTATACATATCAACATCAGGATCATCGTTTTAAAATGACTGCTTGTCATCCTGCTGCACATCATCTACCTTCATTGGAAAGAGATGTTCAGATGATAAAAGAAGGACTAGATTTATGGACCATCGATACACATTATATGAAAAGTTCTTTCGTTTCTTCCAAAAGGCCAATTACGATTGTTGAAGGTATGAGTGTAGCGTTTATAAATCCGGAGTTATTTGACTTAAAAATTTACTTTTATACAGATGAAGCTACAGAACTAATGAGAAGATCTGGACGTGATGTAAACGAAAGAGGAACAGAACTCAATTATTTAAAGCAGTCACATAATGAACGACGTATTCAATATGAGTTATTTATGCATCCGTATAGTCAGCATTTTGATGTGGTGATTAAAACACATCAAAATGAATTTCATATTGAGAAAAATATTTTTGTAAAATAATAAAAGAGCCTTCATCGCCACAAGCAGAAGGCTCTATTTGTTAGTATTGATATGTTACGCGAACAGTAGCTTGGATTGCTACTTGCCCTTGTGCGATAGGTGTATTTCCAGAGGCATCAACCATAGAACGATAAAGGATAGGTGTGTTAACCTGCTCCTCGACAATTTCAATTGGGAGAGGTTGTAAAGGAAGATGCATGGTTTCCGCAATCGTTTTTGCCTTCAATAGAGCATTTTGAAGGGCTACTCTTAATGCTTGCTGATAGTAAGCATCTGTATGGTCAATATTGAACTGAATGTTGGCAATACGATTTGCCCCATGCTCTATGGCAGTATCAATGATTAAGCCAAGATCGTCTATATTCGTTACGTTGACAGTAACGGCATTAATCACTTCATAGCCATTAAAAATTTGCTTGCCATCTTCAAACTGATATAGCGGTGTAATTGTATAACTTGTTGTTTGAATTTGTTCTCTTGGAATACCAAGCGCTACGAGTGATTGAATGACTTGATTCATAATGATCGCATTCTCCTGTTGTGGCACCTGGACATTATCCCCTTGTGTTTGAACTTCAATTTGTAGTTGAGCAGAAGTGGGCGTAGCCTTTACCTGTCCGTTGCCAGTTACAGTCATAACACGCGATGTATGGGTTGCTTGTTGATTGACCTGTGCATAGTACATACAATACCACCCTTCGTGAGCTTTATAGTATAAGCTATGCAAAAAAGTTTATGACTTGTCTAGTTTTTTTAATAATTTATTATGGAGCTTTGTAAATAATAATAAGGTTAAAATTGTTCCTAGCAAGGCTAAAAACATGTCCCATTGAGCATCCCAGCGATCTCCCTGCATTCCTAAAAAGTCTTTTGCCCCTTTACTGCCCTTCGAGACTCTTGTGCTTAACCATTCGATGATTTCATAAAATGCAGCAATTGCAAGCAAAATACTAATTGTTATGCCTGTTAACCAAGCTCCTTTAGTAAGCGTAGTCTTTCTAAGTAGTATTTCTCTTATAACAATAGCTAATAAACCTTTTAAAAAATGGCCAAAGCGATCATAGTGATTACGTTGTAAATGAAACTCTTCTTTTATCCAGTTAAAAAGAGGGACTTCCGAATAGGTATAATGCCCACCTATAAAAGTAAGGATTGAAAGTAGGGCAATGATAAAGTAAGAAAATGTTGTGAAGCGAAATTTATTATAAATACAAACAACAACAATAATCGCCACAATGCCAGGGCTTACTTCTGCTAGCCAATCTAAGTAGGAGGATGGCTTAATGACAGACCAGACGAAGACAATCAGGACGATAGCAAGTAATGTTACATGTATCTTAAAATGTTTCCGATTATTCATAATGATACACTCCCTTTGTCCCACAGTATGGGGAAGGGGGAAATTGCTTATTCAAGAAGTAGTAAGAAAAAGCGTCTAGTTACTCTAGAACTGACGCTTTTAGTATGTTAAATCATTTTTAAAAGTGCTTCTACGCCAGACATTCCTTCTGTAATACCAAGCTGCTCTGCTTCATATGTTACCGATTCTAATGGAGCTGTTAAAAGCTCATCAATTGTCTTCACCCCAACTGCACGACCAGCAACAATTTTTCGATCAACTAAGCGACTATTTAAAAGACCAACATCTAATGCTCCACACATAATATAGCCCGTATTATTGGAAATGGTCAGTAGCGTTGTTTTAGGTAATTGAACAACTACTGCTGTGAAGAAATGCCCTTTAATCATAATAGGTTCAATTGTCACCATCAAAATCACTCCTTTTCTCTATATACATATGGTGATGGTGAGTAAGGTGTTCAACATTTCTATTAAAAAAATGTGAAAGAAGGTGACAACTAAACTAATCAATTAGTTATATGGAAAAAACCAAAAAAAATCTACTCGTAATGAATAGATTCCTTTACCTTTATTTTGTATAAGAAAGTAAAGCGGTTTGCTTAAAATTATTTAAAGCAATTGTTGCCTCACTTTTAGTACTGTATTCAAACATGCGATACGTATTTTTTTCAAAAACCGTAATAACCCACATATATGTCATCTCCTTTATTGTGTTACATAACATTTAATTTATTTGTGAATCTGTTATATATCAATGATGATTTTATTTTACATTAGATCATAAAAAAATAAAGGTCTATTCATAACCTTTCACATATTGTTCAAAATTTTATGTAGTTCATAATGTTTTTTTGAAATAATTAAAGGAGAAAACCGTCAGTCCTTTTGGAAGTATAATTCACTGTAATTCGTAAATAGTAAGTTGACGGAGTTCTGAATGTTGGACTTGGGAGGTGATGCTATGACACGTAATTATGTACTGCTTCTAACAGTTTGCTTTTTAATCATCTCGGGATTTTTAGGAATGAAAGGCTATGCAGATAAGGGGCGCCCTTATTATGAAGAGACAGGTAAAGTTGTATGGGATATCAATACAGAAGATAAAATTGTTGCCCTTACCTTTGACGATGGCCCACATCCAAAATACACGGCTGCAGTGCTTGACTTACTAGCTAAATATGATGCTAAAGCAACCTTTTTTATTATTGGAAAAAATGCAGAGAAGTATCCAGAGCTTGTTTTACGTTCTTATACAGAAGGGCATGAATTAGCAAATCATACGTATACACATCCATTTAAAGTTTCCATCAAAAAATTGCAAGAAGAGCTTCAACAAACGAATGACACGATTTATAGTATTACTGGTTTTTCCCCAGTTTTATTCCGTCCCGTTGGTGGAAATTATACGGATGCTATGATAAATGCTGCTGTTAAGGACGGCTACAAGGTCGTAATGTGGTCTTGGCATCAGGATACTCAAGATTGGAAGGAGCCTGGTGTCAAGAAAATAGTGCAAAAGGTGATGAAGGGAACAAGACCTGGAGATGTCATTTTATTTCATGATGGTGGCGGGAACCGTTCGCAAACGATTAAGGCACTAGAAGAAATAATACCCGCATTAAAAAAACAAGGCTATTCATTTGTCACAATATCCGAGTTGATTGAAAGTAAACAGCAACAAGAGCAAATTCAATAACGAAAAATAAGCCATCTCAACTAGGTTTGAAATGGCTTATTTTTCATAGTTTGATTTAGAAGAAAATAATTGGAGCTAGTGCAATACCTAATATTGTTCCTAAAGCTATTCCATAGCCAAAACCGGCACCTCTATATCCCCCGAATCCCCAAAATCCTAAACCATAACCACTATATCTTCTATCAGGTAGAATCCATACCTGTCTTCTGTCTACCCTTGTGATTTCCCCAACATGTACTCTACCAGATGAATCCGAAATCCTTACACGTTTTCCATGATATTTACAGCAGAGATTATAAGCATCAGATGGATTCACACATATCCCTCCTTTCGATGTCATTACAAGCTAATATATGCGGTTTGATGCATTTATCACTAGCCGATTGTCTATTCCAACATATGCTATATAGAGGTGATGACATGGCAGTCGTGTCAACAGATAAGTGGCTGGAGGAATTTATAAGTGCAAGGAAATTGGCAAGAAAAAAAGAACTAAATAGCTTACAGTGTTCCATTCTTTGTGAGCGTTTAGG
>NZ_DAMDAY010000008.1:54745-62164 GCF_032093475.1 Lysinibacillus sp.
TTAGGAGAGATATTTCAAGATGGATTGCCAGAAGAAATACAATTTTCATTACAGCAACAGGGGCTTTTTCTTCCAAATGAGGTAGTTCAATTAGAGAAATTAAAGAAAAACAATGTTTGGGATTGTGTGGAACAGGAATTTATTTATTTACAACAAAAATGGAATGGTCCAGCAGTACCTATTTATATTTTTCCAATTACACAGCAGCAAACGATGACCAATAAAAACGGTGTTGCATATCCTCAAGCACTTTTTTTATTTATTGGTGAAATAGAAACAAGAGAACTTCAAGCGCTGTTTGCCCATGAATATAACCATGTATGCCGTTTACACAACTTAAAAAAGTCTCTTGGAGATATGACTTTGTTGGATTCTCTTATTTTAGAGGGATTAGCAGAATGTGCGGTGCAAGAATTATACGGAGAAAAATGGCTATTACCGTGGTTAAAGAACTACAAATTGGAAGAGCTTTTAGCTTTGTGGAAGACCTATTTTTTGCCTCATTTAAAACTTCAAGGAGTTGAAAAACATAGGCCATTTTTATATGGTGGAAAGCTTCCTTTATGGATAGGCTACTGTATAGGCTACGAGATCGTGCAGACATATATAAAGAATCATCCTACTCATCATCCGTTATCCATATCCAGCCAAGATATACTTGCTGGATCAGATTTTCCGTTACAATAGAGAAAAGGAGTGATTGTTGTGTCAAATGAAATAACAAATGTATTATTACCAGTCGTAAATTCATCAACAAAGGTGCTTATTGTTGGCTCGATGCCTGGAAAGCAATCATTAGAAAAGCAGCAATACTATGGTAATCCACGCAATCACTTTTGGCCCATTATTGGTGAAGTATTGGAAACAGATATTCCAGATGAATATGATAAAAGAATTGCATTATTAGAAAGCAATTCAATTGGTCTTTGGGATACGATTGAAACCTGTGAACGTGAAGGTAGTCTAGATGCAGCGATTCGTAATGAAAAGCCGAATGATTTTCAAACACTTTTTGAAAAGTATCCTAACATCCAATTAGTGCTTTTTAATGGAGCGAAGGCATTTGAAGTTTTTAAAAAGCATCTTGGCCTAGAACTGCTTGAAGGACGAGCTTACAAAAAAATGCCGTCCACAAGTCCAATCCCAGGAAAAAATATAAAATCCATTGCTGAAAAGCTAGAGGACTGGCGCATTATCCAATCCTATTTAACTTAATTTCAGCAATCACTAAAACCTAGGTTCATTTGAGTAGTTCGAATGAGAAGAAATAGCTGCCTTAAAATTTCTTGCGCTTTTAAACCAATGATAAAAAAGGATATAAACAATAATCATTTCAATTGCATCGCCACCGTAATACATGATCTTGGCACCTAGCTCTGCCTGTGTAGCTATTACATGCTGAGGAGGATACGCATAAATATATTTTGCTAGGATAGAGTGAGCTGCTAATGCTACTAATAATATAATGGATCGAAAGACATAGGAGTGTGGATGTGGAGTGGGATCAATATAAATAAAAGCAATGGTAAACACATAACCTGCTAGAAAAATGTGAAGATGAATAAAAATATATAAAAGTAAATGTTCGTGCATCATGTTGAAAAGTGGTGTTGTATAGAGTAACCATAGACCACCTACATTTAGCGTAGATGCAATTATCGGGTGACGAACAAAACGGAAATAAGGACTTCTTATTATCCGAGAAAGAGTACGTGCCGTATTTACTGGTAAGGTCCTTAAAAGTAATGTCATAGGTGCTGCTAATACCATAAGTAGTGGGGCAAGCATACCAAGCAATAAATGACCTATCATGTGTGCGACAAAATTGACATGAATAAGGGAAGCCAATGGGCCAATTAATGTAACAAGGGCACTTACACATCCTACTATCCAACAGCTAGTACGATAATGTGACCATTGCTTTTTATGTTGATTCGAAACAATGACAGCAACGATATAGAAAATAAGTGCTATAAAAAATGGAAAAGCTAATATTTGCTGTCCAAAGGTGAAAAAATTTTGGATGTGAGCTTCATGAGAATGCAAAATGAGCAACCCTCCTAACGTGCTTTTTGAGTTGTTTGGAATAATAAAATGATACCAATTACAATTAATATAGCTGCTAATATATTCCACACTAGATCATAGGGTAGAATATCGACATGATAGCGAATTTGATGAAGTTTCATGAATTTATGCTGAATAATCCCATCGTAAAGCTGAAAGACTCCAGCTCCGAGAAAAATACCACCAAGCCATCTTTTTAACCAAAATCCATGTCTTCGATGTAAATCGGCCAATAGAAAAGCAGAGCCAATCGTAGCAAAAAAGCTGAAGGCATGAAATAAACCATCTGACACTAATCCAATATTAGCTGTAGATTTATCATAGAAATGATGCCAATGTAATAATTGATGGAAAATAACCTCATCTATAAATGCAACAACCCCAAGTCCGAATAGTATACCTGTCCACATATTGCGTTGCTTATAGTGAAAGCGATTTTCGTGTTTATGATTTTTTTTTTCATACATCTCTGTCATCCCCAAGCATATCACCTCACGTTGAATTTCTTTTAGTCTACCCACGAGAGGAGCTCTTAAACAAAATATCCCCCCGAAACAAGTGTTTTCAGAGGGATGCTACGTCATTGCCAGGTATTATAGTATGAACCAGCCGGGCTATAAAAAAATTTAAAGTTATACTTCTTCGCCAATGCACGGCTTTCTAATTCATCTGTAAAGCCGATTGCCATAACCTGTGTACCAAATTCCTCTCGTAGATGGACAAGTTTTTTCATCATTTCGAGAGACCATTCATCATTCCCTACCTCATGATATGAGAAGTCTTCCCACATAATAAAATCGACATAGGGGGCGGTATAATCCATTAGCGTTTGAAATCCCCAATTTTGAGCAACCGATAAAGTGGGATGGCGTTGTTTAATTTGTTGGATAAAAGATAACATGGCTTCATTTTGCCACTTTTGTTCATCTTCAGGTAAATAAGAATTGATATTACCAACAGTATCTAAAAACACACCGTCTAAGCCTTTCTGAACAATTTGCTTCTCTATTTCTGTTAGTAAAATGTCTTGATAATGCGAAGAAGTCATATCCATTAAATAAGAATCCCACTGTGCGAAGTACATTTTTTCACCTTGCTTGTCTCGATAAAAATCATCTTCTTCTAGCTGGCGATAAAGGGCTGTATTCCATTGATCTGCCTCCATTGCATTAATATATCCATAAACTAAAGTGCTGTTCTTTTGAGCATTATCTATATATTTTTGCTGCATTTCGATGGGTTCCACAATAACTAAATCTAACTTAGTCATATCCTCGCCAATGGTATCATTGCCTTTATCTAAGTAATATTTATAATCCTTTACATCTGCAAGTTTTGCTTGAATACTAGTTGAAGAGGATGAAGCAGGATTTTTAGTAATCATAAACCAAATGCTTATTGCTGTAAGCATAGCAATGAAGAGTAAAAGTATTTTTTTCATAGGGACTCCTTTTAGAAAAATATCCCGTTTATTATACAATAATAGGAAACGAATTGTCTTAGTTAGGCAATGGCTCAACGGTTAATCGCCCTTTTACATATATTGAATAATGTAAAAGGAGGGTTTGTGTGTACAATAATCCATTTAGAGAAGATAATTTTAGAAGACCGGGCTGGGCAGATTATGATGATTTTGAAACTACATCATTTGGACCTTCTAATTTTGGGTCACCTCCGGGAGGGCAAATGCCAATGAGTACCCCACCAGGCTTTTCACCAACAATCCCTACATCGCGTGTAGGTGCAAGTGGTATACGTTCCTGTTTATTTAGAAATACTTATATTTGGATGAATAGCGGTAGAAGCTTTTGGTTTTTCCCAACAGTTGTGGGAAGGGAATTTATAGCTGGTTTCCGCTGGAGTAGAAGATATGGCTGGTATTTCCGAACAATTTCCAGAAACCAAATCCGTTCGTATGAATGTTTTAGATAAGCATTAATAAAGAGTAAAAGAATTTTTATTTTTCAAAAATGATGTTACAATTGACGGTAACTAATGAAGAAGGGAAGATGGGTGGCTAATGAATAACTAATCTTATTTTTTGTATTTGAAATTTTATATTTCGAGAACAACAAAAATAGGATTAGTCTGCCCATTTTTCATAATAATTGCTAATATTAGTAAGTAGATACTAATATTTAGCTACTCCAAAGCTTTTTCATAAAGATTCTGGAGTGACAAACATAGCTATTTCAATAGCTTATTTGTGTATGATATTGTAGAGACTAATCCTTCCAAAATACTTGGAGGGATTTTTTTGTCCCTCCAACTGGAGAGGATGGATAGAATGAAGGAACTTTTAAAATTACAGGATGTACACTATGAAATAAAGGATACTTTACTATTTGAGCATATGACAGGCACAGTGAAGCAAGGTGAGATCATCGGTGTTATTGGTAGAAATGGTGCTGGGAAATCAACATTATTACAGTTAATACAAGGAACTGTTTTGCCATCTAAGGGGGCAATACAAGGGATACAGAATATCAAGATTGCCTTTGTTGAGCAGGAGCTTGCCGAATTTGACAAACTAGAAGTAACAGCAGGAGAGGCAGATTTGTTGGCTAAATGGCAGGTGCCAAATGTGTCATTTACAGCTTTAAGTGGTGGTGAAAAGCTAAAAATGCGTCTAGCAGAGGGTTTTTCACAGAATGCCCAACTCTTACTGCTTGATGAACCAACCAATCATTTAGATGAACAAAGTACAGCTTTTTTGATAAGGCAAATACAAAACTATAAGGGAACGATAATGGTTGTCTCACATGATCGTTATTTTTTAGATAAGGTTGCTACAAAAATCTGGTCTATTGAGGAAAAGAGTCTGATTGAACATAATGGCAATTATACAAGTTATATGGCTGAAAGAGAGCATAGAAGATTAACGCAACAACGTGCCTACGAAAAGCAGCAAAAAAACATAGAGCGTATTGAGGATCAAATGCAGGAGCTAACATCATGGTCGCAAAAGGGCCATGCACAGTCAACAAAACTAGAAGGCTTTAAGGAATATCATCGTGTGAAAGCAAAACGTCTAGACTCGCAAGTGAAATCTAAGAAAAAACGATTAGAAGCTGAGCTTGCAAAGGCAAAAGTTGAAGCTGTGGAGCCAGATACAGACATTCGTTTTTCTTTAGGACCATCTCAGCGTGTCGGTAAGCGTCTTTTGGAGACCAAGAACTTATCTTTATGTTTCGGTGATCGCATGTTATTTAAAGATGTTAATATCACTGCTCAATTTGGAGATAAAATCGCCATTATAGGAAACAATGGAAGTGGAAAAACAAGCTTTTTAAAAGTACTTTTAGGCAAGTTAGAAGCAGAGGGTGAAGTGTGGCTATCTCCTGCTGCCAATATTGGCTATCTGACGCAGGAAGTTTTTGATTTACCAATTGATCAGACACCAGAGCAATATTTTTACAGAGAAACATTTGAAGAGCGGGGCAAGGTTCGCAATTTAATGAAGAATTTAGGGTTTACACCGACACATTGGACGTCTACTATAGGAAAAATGAGCATGGGAGAACGTGTAAAGTGTAAACTGATGGCCTATATTTTAGAGGATAGGAATGTTCTTATTTTAGATGAGCCAACGAATCATCTTGATTTACCTTCGCGTGAGCAATTGGAGCGCACACTTGCCCAATATAATGGGACAATACTTGTCGTATCACATGATCGATATTTTTTAGAGAAAGTAACGAATAGTGTTTGGGAGCTTCGCGGTCAACAGATGGAGAAAAAATGGAGTAAAGAGGCTCCAAAGCAGTTGGATGATCTTGTCGCTCTTCGTTTAAAGCTTGAAACGGAAAGGCAAGAGGTGTTAGGAAAATTGAGTTTTCTTACAGCAAAGGATAAAGACTATGCAATGCTTGACCAAAAGTTTAATGAGCTGACACAGCAAATCAATAAGCTTAAATAGATAAACAAGTTTAAGTTAACCGTTGTCAGGGAAAAATGCCGAAAAAGGGTATTACTAGATGGAGGTTAACACAATGAATAGATGGCTATTTCTCATTTTACTATTGAGTAGTAGTATCATAGGTGCTTGTGCTGGTCATGAAAAAATTCATCAAGCACAAGAAAATGAGATCGATGTACCCGTCGTACAATCTAATAATGACAATAGGGATACAGTTATGTCACAAGGTGAAGCTCTTCAACAAATAAAGGATCAGATCCATTCGGATATACCAATAAAAATGCCAACAACATTACCGATTGCAGATGATGCTTTTTTAACGGCCACAACACGTGCTGAAGGGGACCATGTTGAAATTATCTTTTATGAAAGTAAAGAAAATATGCCAATTAATGATATTCGATTAAAGAATTCTGCGACTGCCATCTGTAGATTGTTCGTCAAGCAATACAAAAGTGCTGAAGGGGCTAGTACACAAATCGCATTCGATAATTTTAGTCAAAATGGAGGGCACGAAGTTGATCTTGGCTACAATATAACGGGTTATCAAGATGCGGGTGCTGGCTCGTTATGGACGGGTTGGAATGAAGGGAGATGGGCCATCGCCACACATACAAGCACTGACGACCCAGAGGCAGGTATTAAGCTTGCTAAGCAGGCAGTAAAATATTTAGAAAATCATATGCTACCTATTCCAAAGCAATATGGTTTAGCTCAGCTGGATGTATATCAATCTGGTAATTTAATTGTGTGGCAGGATGAAAAGCTTGTCTACACACTCGATTCGATCAAAGAGCCGTTAAAAGCTCTTGAAATTGCTACAGCTTTTTATCAATAGAAAAAGATTGTTTAGCAAGGTGAGGCGTTGATTTCTGTTCCGCCAGCATCCCTTTCAGGGGGCGTCCGATGAGCCGCTTCACTCCCTAACGTTCGCTCCAGGGTCTCATCTGTGACGCTAATCCCCTAGGAGTGACGCTGGAACGCCAATCAACCATATCGTAGTAAGAAGCTCACACATTAAAAGAGTAGGGAGCACATAAATCTTTGCTAAAAAGATAACATCCATTTGAAACGAACTTTCCCTTTCGTAATCATGCTATGATTGTTTTTCAACAATATAAAAACCTAGAGCAGTAGTTGCTCTAGGTTTTTTGCAATTTAAGATCTTACATCATCTATGAGCTTCTTGTATTCGTTAAAACGTTGCTGCCAGTTTTCCATTGGGAAGCTTTGATGTTCTACACCATTCAATAAATCTGATAACAAGTCAAGGCATATATGCCATCCTGCTAAATCCTTTGGCGTGTGGTCGGTTAGCTCTTGTAGGGTCTCAATTAATCGTAATAATGAGCCATTGTCTGTAGGTGACAGTTCAAATCTAACGCGATCTTGACCCCATTCAAATTCGAGTACTTGTTTTTCAGCATAATCTG
>NZ_DAMDAY010000009.1:0-24174 GCF_032093475.1 Lysinibacillus sp.
TAGTAACACTTCGGTAATTTATAGTGATTTTCCGTAACTATTTATTAACTGCTTTTTAATCGAGGTGATAGATTGCAAGTCTTAATGTTTCTATCAATTATTTGGAAATCAGGAGCAACGATTTATCTGAAAGAAAATGATGTTCATATAGATCATGGTGATAACATTCCAGCGGATGCAATAAAGGCTGGAGAAAGCATTTTCGAAGATATAAAAAAGTGGCTTAAATCTTGGGAAGAAGCTAGTGGCATCGATAAACACATGCGAATGATGATACATCAAGCCTGTGGATGGCAGCACAATCCGAAATTGAATGAATGGATATGCGAGGACGTTGATTCATTAATGTTGTTCATGGAGTGGCAAGAAACATTAGCTAAAAACGGATGGAACGACATTTACACAGACTATCGACAATTTGAAAATGAAGCTTCAAATGTCATGAAGAAAAAATTGTACGACAGTGCTGTTTTATATGCTAATCAAAATAAGTGATTTAAGGGGCATATAGGTTAAGTTGATGTTTTATATGCTAGCAACTTTTAAACGGCTTAAATAAAGCAGAACTAAAGGAAAACAAAGCAAAGGTGAAGGAGGTTACACCAATGTTGGATGTAATGGTGAATGATGAATATAAATTAACGAGTGATGGTATGCAAATTGTTATTATGCGAAAGCACATAGTTGATCCAACGAAATCGCCAATTTTTGACGAAACAAAGCATTCTGCTGAAATGCGTGAAGAGTGGAAGACGTGGAAGTACTGTGGAAAGGTAGAACAAGCTCTTGAAGTAATTTTACGACAACGTGTATTTGAGTCAGAAGCAGCTACGCTTAAAGAGTTACATAATGAAATTGTTTCATTCAAACGTGAAATACATGGAATGTTAGGTGATTCACAATGATTTACTACCATTACACGGATGCTGAATTAAACAAAATCTTAAAAACCATGACAATCGTGGTTGATACACGTGAACAAGTAAACGGCCATATCCTTGATTATTTACGCAGTAAGGATGTACCAATCAAATTGAAAAAGCTCGACACTGGCGATTACACAGCTATGCTACCGAAAAATGAAGAGCTTGGCATTATGCGAGATATTTATTTGAACAGTGGAGTTGAACGAAAAGCAAGTGTAGATGAGATTGTCGGAAACTTAGGTAAGGACGAGCGTACACGCTTTGAAAATGAATTAATTCGAGCGAAGGATATGCCATTCACCATCCTTCTTGAAGATCCAGAGGGATATAAAAAAATACTAAATGGAACCTACAGAAGTAAATACGATCCACTTGCATTACTTGGCTCGTTGAATACTTTCAAGGCTCGTTACGGCTTCGAAATTGTCTACTTAGACAATAAGTTTAGTGGAAATTGGATATATCACCATTTCTATTACCAAATGAAGAACTACCTAAAAAGAGGGGTATTCTAATAGGGTTAGAACAGGAAGAAAAAATTAAATATATTGAATTATATTCCAATAAATTAAGTCTAACTCTATAATCATAAAAGAAATTACTTTTTATGATTGGAGTTAGATTGTATATGAAAAAACTTAATTATTTTAAAATCGGAATTGGTTGGGCAATATTTGCAAGTTTCGTTATGCTTGCAGGAGCATTGAACCATGATAAATTTCCACAAGGATTCGAATATTTTTATGATAAAGGCGGTTTAGGGATATTAGTTGCTTCATTTTTTTATATAGTTGCTAACTTTATAATTTTTACTTTTCCTGCATTTTTAGTTTATAAATCAGGCGAATTATCAAATAAACAAAAGAAAATTACTGCTAATAATAAACTATTAGCTTTTTTTAAGAAAACGATATTTTTTTTAAAGAATGTAATACCAATCATAATTGTTTTCTTGGCTTTATATTTGATAGCAGCAGGTTATAGAGGAGATATATTTACAGATAGTTTATCCGAGTTAACAGATTATGGTTATTGTATCGGGGTAATTGTCACTGCAATGCTTTTCGGCTTTAGAGATTTAAAGGATGTGGAAGATACTCAACAGAAACATGATAGTGAATTATCGGAAATGAAAAGAAGTCTTTCTGAATATGAAGCTAAATATAAAAAAATGAAAAATCGTTATACTGAGATGAGAAATAAAGGAAAAAGAGAATTAGCAAAACTAGAAAAGAAATATCAACTTGAAGATTCACAAAATGAATTTTATGTTCAGGATACTATAGCAAAAATCAAGAAATAAACAAACAAGGTAGGTGCTGCACATGCATTACGAGTGGTTAAAAAACTTTCAAAAATTAGAGGATGAAATTGCAGACATCGAATTTAATTTAGAACGTAATAAGAAGGAATTGAAACGTTGGGTGGAAGGAGATCTAACGAAAGTAAAATTAACTTCAGAAAGCCACGGAGCTCAATTAGAAGAAATTATTGAAGCTGCTGAACGTGAGTTAGCGCATAAAATGAATGACTTGGAGGAAATGAAAAATTTAATTAGCTCTTTCAGAGGGTTAGATAATCAAATACTATACAAGCATCATGTGGAAGGCAAAACGCTTATCTCCATTGCAAATGAGTTAGATAAAAGTCCAAACTACATTTACAACAAACACGCTCAAATTATGAAAATGGTTAAGTATAAATATGCCGAAAGTGTAAATGGGTGATTGAAAGATTTTGTTCGCTATTGACGTTCAAGGAATATAAAACGCGTTACAGAGTACGAGAAGAAGCTTTTAGAGGTACAAAATCTAATTGAAAGAGTTGCTGGATAGAGAAGTTCAAGTGTTGAACTGGATGTTAGACGGCAAGTCACAACTTTGGATAGGTCAACACATGGCTTTGTCAGCAACGAGCATTAAACGTATTAAGGATAACATTGTGAAACAGATTGATTGAATGATGTAGGGGCTTCGTGCCCCTTTGAAAGAAAATGTTCAGTAAGAGATAGAAAAGCAGAAAGGGAATTTTCATAAAGTAGAAATCAATTTCTCTAATGTACAATCAAAAATAATAAATAAAAAGCTAATTTTACATAGCAATTTGAGATTGATAAATATTGTGAAGCATAAGAGAGGAGAAATATAAATGAATCAGGATATTGAACTGTACGATAAAGTGATTTATTACAAAGGTAGAGTATGGACAATTTACGCTTTGTCAGGGAATCGGGATGGTGTGTTTGCTTACCAAGGTTTGAAACCTACGAAACATTCAAATATGAATCTCAATCAAACCGAAATATCGCTTACTTAAAGATGGATGAAGCCTTGAATTTTTAACTTTAATGAAAATGAAGTTATAACAATTGAAATAATTGAGTAGAAGTACTTAACCAATAAAAAAGGTTGAGTGCTTTTATTGTGCAATATAGTGTATTGCATTAGTTTAAACATTAAATATCCAGAGTAGGGTAAAAGATTTGTCTCTTGAAAAAAATTTTTAAAAACTTGAAGGTTTTTTACATATAATGTCTAATATAGTAAATGTAACATAAAAAAACAGTTGAAGGAGTGAATGTATTAATGAAAAAGAAAAAAACAATATGGTCAGTGGCTACAGCAACTCTTCTAGTTGTAACTTTATCATTTGGTGCGAGCGCAAGCGCGACAAACGATCAAGGAGGAGGTAGCAGCGGAGGGTATCCTTCTAAACCTCCAACATGTGTTCCTGGAAAGGCATGTCCAATCCAACCTTAAATGTTTAATGAAAACTAAACAACATTCAAAGGGCACCCAAATAAGGGTGCTTTTTTCCTTCCTGCTGAATGACGTTAAAAGTCAAAAAGAATTCCTAACGATATGTAAATACTATTCCAAACCTAACTTAATGTAATGTTAAGTTGTAATTAAATTATAGAACCTATTGAATAATCGAGATATTATAGGAGTATCAAAAAGCGCACGGAAATGCGTACAAAATTTCCATTACAAAATAAACACGTTTACCGCTTGTACGTGTATGTCAGAAACAAGCAATTGAGACTACTAAATTGGTAGTCTCTTTTTGTAAATCAAATTATTGGAAAGCTCATCCTTTCAACCTATAATTAGATTGAAAGGAGTTGATAACTATGGAATATTTAAAAATTGTTCAACAACATAAATTGCCAACAGGAGTATGTGTTGATGAGTATTTAGTAACGAAATATAAAAACTCTCATTGGATGAAACACGCAAATGTAGTAGAATACAGCGCTTTATCACAAGGGAAAAGAGTATTTTATAAATGGTTAATACAATCAAAAGAAATAGTTGCAAATAATGATAATGCAAAAGAAATTACTCCTGAACCGATTAAGATTGTATAAAATTTTGATACTAAGAAGTCACATCTAACAAGGTGTGGCTTTTTATTATTATTACAATGAATCAGGATTACATTCATAGGAGTGTAGTCTTTATTTTGCTCTCATGATAATATCAATTTAGTAAATTATGGGGGTATTATGGTGAAAAAAAGTGAGGATTTATTAGTTAAATTTTTGATTGCATTAGCTGGACTTACAATTGGTGTAGTAGTGGTACTTACTATTATTGCATTTCAAATAGGTGTTGAGGAACTTGAAAAGCCAAATAGAATCGCTATTATTAGTGGCTTGTTAAGTATGGTTGGTGGAATCGCAGGGGCATTCGGTGCTTACTTCATTGCTAGAATGCAAATGACAAAACAATTAGATTTACAATATAAAAAAGAAGAAGAAAAAATGATTAAAGAAATAAAAATAAATAATTATTTAAAAGCATTAGAAAACGGTGATGCCTTGTTACAATCTTTGAGTAAATTACATCGTTTGTTACTAGAAAGTTTAATTGATATTAGTGCGGATGATCAGTCTTTTATAAAATACGAGAAAAATATTAACACTCAACTACAAGAAATTAAAGCACTCTCCACAAAATTAAATATTTATGAAGTTTTTTACGACCAAAACGCATTATTTCATTTCAAAAATATTAATAAGAATATAAATAGTATGAATACAGAAGTATTAGAAAAATGGTTGGGTTATTGTCTTAATAAAGAAGATTTAAGAAAATCTATTAATAATTTAGAAAGCACCTCTAAAGAATTTGCCAAAATGATAGAAAAACCAAGAACACATGTCATTAAAATACTCAGTATCACTCAACTCTATTTGAAAAAAGCTACAAATTAAAAAACAACTATGATATATAAGTCATATCTAAAATGGTATGGCTTTTTATTATGCAATTAACTATGAATTGTGGAGGGCTGAACAATGAATATTGGCTATAGATGCATGGACAATCCTGATCATTCTTTTAAATCTAGAAGTAAATACATGGATGGGGTGAGTTGTCCATTATGCCAACGACCAGTGCTACCTACAGGTTTTGGAGAAGATGAATACAGTGAACTACCTGTTTACGAGGACCTGAAAAAACAATGCAAAGATTCTAAAAAGGAAAAGGATTTAAAGCGTCTCGAAAGTATTAAAAAGTCTGGAAGGTTCACAATGACAAATCGTGATGGACCAGGTGAATTAGTAAGTAGTTTACGTAAAGAAGACTTTGATTGGTTGGTAGAACAACTTGAAAGACGAATGAATAAAGGTTTAGGAAAAGACTTACCAACACGATTAGAAGGTAGTGAATAACATGGAACCAATCTACGCTAAGTGCAACAAGTCATGTGGTCATAAGTTCTACGTCAAGCATTTCAAGGTAGACAAACTGGATAATAAAGTAGAGAAGACATACTTTAACTGTCCTAACTGTGGACGTGAGTATGTCTGTTTTTATACTGACGAATCAATACGCAAACTTCAAGCGAAGATGCGAGAGCTACACCGTAAGATGAAGTGGGCTGATGCTGATGGGCTGAAGCAGTTGATACAGGGTGAGTCACAACTAAAGGACACCATAGCACAGCGAATGGCTAGTGTTAAGCAAGAGGTAGAGCAGCATGAACAGTAAACCTCTACGACCATGCAACAAGCCTGGATGTCCTAACTTAACACGTGAAGGATACTGTGGACAGCACAAGACGGCTAAGGCAGACAACAACCGATACTACGACAATTATTCTCGAAACAAAAAACATGATCAGTTTTACCATTCGGCATCTTGGAAACGAGTTCGAGATCTGATTCGGATTCGGGATAACGGTTTGTGTTTTCAATGTCTGGAAGATAAACGAATAACAGTCGGAGTTATTGTTGACCACATTGTGCCGTTGTCCATTGACTGGTCCAAAAGATTAGAAGAATCAAACTTACAATTGCTTTGTCAGTCGTGTCATAACAAGAAGACAAACGAGGATGTACAGAAATACGGTTGAAAGTAGGATAGCCCCCCTCTATTCGGTTTCCAAGGGGTGGGTGCCCCTACACCGGCTGCCCGATTTCTTCGCAGAAAAATCCGTTTTTGAATATTTTTTCTGGAAGGCTAAGGAAAAAGAAAGTAAGGTGATAGTATGGGAGGTCGAAATAAGCAGCCATTGCAAGTGATTCTAGGGAATGGACGCTCGAACCATTTGACAAAAGACGAGATAAAAAAGCGTCAAAAACATGAAGAAAAGATGCGCGGACCGGCTGAAAACATTGAAATTCCAACGTATTTAACAGCTGCTCAAAAGAAGGAATTTGCAGAGATTGCTGAAAAGCTTGTAGCACTTCAAATTTTCAGCGAGCTTGATGTTGATTCTTTAGCGAGGTATTTGGACTCGAAACACCAGTACCTACAACTGGTGAAAGACATTAGAAAAATTAAACCAACAGAAACAATTGAGCAGGAAAACGGCAAAAAAATTACGATTGCTAATGAGGATTATCCGAAATTGCAACGTACCAAAAATACCTTGTTTAACGAATGTCGTTCTGCAGCTGCTGATCTTGGACTTACTATTACATCACGTTTGAAATTAGTCATTCCTTCACCCTCACCTGTGGAAGGCAAAAGCGAGGCGCAAAAGCGTTTCGGTGATAGGTTATGAATTGGGTTTTAGAGCGGGTTTTTAACTACTGTGATGATATTTTAAGCGGGGAAATTAAAGCTAGTATCAAGCATAAATGGGCGGTGCAACGCTTCTTAAAAGACTTTGAGGATTGTCAAAATGATGACAGTCCTTTTTATTTTGATGAAGAAGTGGCAGAGGATTTCTATTGGTGGGCCAATGAGTTTGAACATGTTGAAGGTGTTTTAGCTGGTGAAAAGGTTCAACTTAATGATTTTCAACTCTTTATTTCTGTTAATATCTTCTGCTTCAAAAAGAAGCGAAATGGAGCCCGCCGATTCCGTAAGGTTTATATACAGCTTGCTCGTAAAAATGCTAAGTCTCAATTCTTAGCTATTGTTGGTTCTTACATTGCATTCCTTGGTGACGAGAAACAGCGTATGTACATTGCTGGATGGCAAAAAGACCAATCAGACGAAGTATATATTGCGGTTCGGGATGGGATAAATTCAAGTGAATTATTGGATGGTAGATGGAAAGAAGCCTATGGAAAGATTGAAGTCTTTAACAACGGATCTGTCATTGTCCCATTATCACGCGAAACACGTAAAACAGGTGATGGTAAAAACCCATCGGTTGGAATTGTGGACGAGTATCACAATCATCTTACATCTGAAATATACGATGTTTTGTTATCAGGGATGGTTGCTCGTAAAGAGCCTTTGATGTTTGTTATTACAACAGCAGGATTTGATTTAAGTCGGCCATGTTTTGTTGAGTACGAATATGTATCACGCATTCTAAATCCTGATGACGATACAGAAAATGATGATTACTTCGGTATCATTTGTGAGTTAGATCCGGGGGATGACATAAAGGATGAGAGCAATTGGATTAAGGCAAATCCGATTGTTGCTACGTATGAAGAGGGCCTTGCATCCATTCGTTCGGATTTGAAGACAGCTCTTGATGTACCTGAAAAAATGAGGTCGTTTTTAACAAAGACTATGAATATATGGGTGGACATGAAAGAAGGAGGCTACATTCCTGCGAATAAGTGGAAGGCAGGACAAATTGAAGCCTTTGAGATGACTGGCCGTGATGTTTATATAGGGGTCGATTTATCCAAGAAGATTGACTTAACTTCAGTTGGTTATGTTTTCCCTACAGATTATGGCTACCATGTTGGACAACACTCATTTATGCCTGAAGAGGCGTTAGCGGAGCGTAGAGCAAAGGATAAAGTGCCATATGATGTGTGGATAGAAGAAGGTTGGATGGATGTTACACCAGGCGCTGTAGTTGATTATAGCTATGTAGAGCAATGGATTATGGATTTTATCAATAACAATGAATTAAATGTAGTTCTATTTTGTTACGATCCTTATGGTGCCACACAGTTTGCCCAAAACATGGAGAACTATGGGCTAACAATTGTGGAGGTCCGACAAGGGTTCCCTACATTATCTGAACCTACAAAAGAATTTAGAGATTACGTTTACCAAAATAATGAGCATCAAAAGAAAATCACCCATGTTGGTGACAAGGTATTATCTTGGGCAGTCGGTAATGCTATTGCTGAAATGGCAGCCAATGAGAGTATTAAACTTTCAAAATCGAAGTCAAGAGAGCGAATTGACCCGATAGCGGCCATTATTACAGCGTTTGTTCAAGCTAGATTTTCAACAAATGAGAGTGGAGAAGGCAATATCAGCTTTATTTCAATTCAAGATTTATAAGAAGGAGGTGAGAAATTGAAACTATGGCAACGTATTAAAACTACAGCATACATGGCATATGCAGGGGCTACTACAGGGTGGAAAGGTTCTACATGGGATTTTACTAACTGGTTTGGACGAACCTTTTGGGGTATCGATAATAGCCAGTTAGCAACTAATGAAACGATTTTCAGTGTTATTAGTCGTTTAGCTAACACAGTATCAGCACTACCTATCAAATTGCATCAACATTATGATGTGATACAAAACGAAGCTTCTGATGTGCTTATAAATGAGCCGAACCAAAACATGAGCAGTTTTGATTTGCTTAATGCACTTGAAGTCAGCCGGAATGAGACAGGAAATGGCTACGCAATTATTCTACGCGATATACGTTTGCGGCCTAGTGAAATCATTCCCTTAGATCCATCTTGCGTGACTGAATTTATCAATAAAGATGATGGATTGTTGTGGTACCAAGTGCAGGGTGAACGAGGGACGATGTTTGTAGCAAATACAGACATGATTCACGTTAAGCATATTCGAGGACCTGCTCGTATTAGAGGTTTATCGCCGTTGAAAGTATTGGCCAATACAATCAAGTATGATAAGGCAGTTCAAGAGTTCTCGCTTTCTGAAATGGAGAAAAAGGAATCATTCATTTTGAAGTATGCGGCTAACTTGGATAAAGACAAAAGAGCTGCAGTGATAGCTGATTTTAGACGGTTTTATAAAGAAAATGGTGGCATTTTAATGCAAGAACCTGGTGTTGAGATCACCGAAATGAAAAAACAATATTTTGCATCCGATACATTGGCATCAGAGCGGATAACGCGCTCAAGAGTAGCCAATGTTTTTAATGTGCCGGTATCCTTCTTAAATGATGTGGAAGGCGGAACAATAGCATCCAATGAACAACTAATGATTCAATTCGTAAACATGACGTTGTTGCCTATTGTAAGACAATACGAACATGAATTTAATCGAAAACTACTTACTAAAGCTGATCGTAAACAAGGTATGTACTTCAAATTTAACCTTGGTGGCCTATTACGAGGCGATACAACAGCGCGTACTAACTTCTATCAAGCAATGTTACGAAGTGGGGCAATGAAGCCAGACGAGGTACGTATGCTTGAAGACTTAGCTCCAATGGGTGGAATGGCAAATGTGCTTTGGATTAGCGGTGATTTATATCCGCAGGAAATGGACCCAACATTGCGGAAGTCCTCTGCTACTCCATCAAATGTGGAAGGAGGTGGGAAAAGTGAATAAAAAACAGAAGGAAAAGTTCTTCAACATGAAGCTATCTGCAGATGGTAATTCTGCTGATATTTTTATTTATGGTGAAATTACTAAATGGGCTTGGGAAGAGTTTGGAGAGGTTTCATCGATCACATTCAAAAACGAATTAGATGCATTAGGTGATGATGTAGAAACAATTAACTTATACATTAATAGCCCAGGCGGAAGTGTTTTTGAAGGGTTAGCAATTGGTACTATGTTAAAACGCCATAAAGCTAGAGTGATTGCTCACGTTGATGCTTTAGCAGCTTCAATTGCATCTGTAATCGCTATGTTTGCGGATGAAATAAGGATGGCATCAAATAGCCTATTGATGATTCACAATGCTTGGACTTGGGCAAGTGGTAATGCAGAGCAACTTCGCAAAGCCGCTGATGACATCGAACGTATTAATGAGTCTGTTATCCAGTCTTACTTAGATAAAGCTGGAGACAAATTAAATATGGATACTTTAAAGTCTCTTTTAGATGCCGAAACATGGTTATCTGCTGAAGAGGCTTTTAATTATGGGCTATGTGATGCAATTGACAATTTTAATGAAGCGGCAGCGTGTATTGAAGAAAAGTTAATTAAACAATACAAAAATGTACCACAACAACTTCTGCAGCCAAAAACAACTACACCAGCAATGAGTGTGGAGGAAAAAGAATTACGTGAAAAAATCATTGCAGATTCAAAGGCGAATCTAACTTATTTAAACACAATACTATAACTTTTAGGAGGTTTTCTAACTATGAAAACACAAACAAAAAAGCTATTAAAATCATTAGAACAAAAAAATACAATGAAAATGCTTTTACCACTTAATATTCAATTCTTTGCTGGTAAGAAAACAATTTATGAATTAAAACAGGCAATGGCAACAATTGGCCAACAGTTAGCAAAAACCGAAGAAGACTTAGCTACAAAAGCTATGGACCCAACTGCTTCACTTGATGATATTAAAGCAGCCCAAACTTCCAAAGCTGATTTACAAGCTCGCTTTGACGTAATTAAGCAACAACACGATCAACTAGAAGCTGAACAAGCTGCAAAATTTACTCAACAAAATAACTTAGGTGGTATCGAAGATCCAAAACAAAAAGTAATTTCTGCAAAAGCTTCTTTAATTCGTTCAACAATGCGTGGTAAGTCAATCGATACAGATATTCGCGCAGCGCTTGGTGATGATTCATCTACAGGTGGTGGCAAATTCCTACCTAAAACTGTTTCAAATGATATTATCATGGAGCCATTAGCAAAAAATCCTCTGCGTGGACATTCAGCAGTAACGAATATTCCGAACCTAGAACTACCTAAATTAAGCTATACACTGGATGATGACGACTTTATTGCAGATACAGAAACTGCTAAAGAGCTTAAATTAACAGGTGACACAGTACTATTTGGACGTAACAAATTCAAAGTGTTTGCTGGTGTTTCTGAAACTGTTCTAAATGGTACAGATACAAACTTAGTGCAACATGTAGAGAATGCACTTAAATCTGGGGTTGCTGCAAAAGAGAAAAAGGTTGCATTTGCAACTACTCCTAAAGCTGGGGAAGAACACATGAGTTTCTATTCAACTCAAAATGGAATCAAGGTAGTAACTGGCGCTGATAAGTACAAAGCAATTAAAGCAGCAATTGCAGATTTACATGAAGATTACCGTGAAAACGCAAAAATCTTTATGACATTCGCTGATTACTCTGACATTATTGAAACTCTTGCAAATGGTAATGCAACTTTATATACTGCTCAACCAGAGCAAGTATTAGGTAAACCCGTTATCTTTGCAGATGGCGCTACAAAGCCGATTGTTGGTGATTTCTCTTACTCTCACTTCAACTACGATATTGGTGAATTATTCGAGCGTGATAAAGATATTAAAACAGGTATTGAGCAGTTCGTAGTAACAGCATGGTTCGATCATCATATTAAATTAAAATCTGCTTTCCGTATTGCTGAAGTAAATGCCACTCCCTAATGAGGCGGTGTCCATTGGAGATGCCGTAATTGGTGAAAGTTTAACTGTTCAATAAATACAGAGGAGGCAATTAATAATGGCTACAAAAGAAGAATTAAAAGTACTATTTGCTACTGGGAAGAAACCAACAGGTGATGATTTTACCCAGTTGATTGATGGTGTAGAAGGACCTGTTGGCCCACAAGGTCCTGCTGGTGTAAAAGGTACGACTGGAGCAAAAGGAGATAAAGGTGATACAGGTGTAGGAGTTAAGTCAATCGCTTTAACTGTGGATACAGATGGTAAAGTAACTGGTGGAACAATGACTTTAACTGATGACTCTACTGCACCTATTACTGTAACTACTGCTTAAATGCTTTTTATAGAAATGAGTGATAAAAATTGACATTACTCGATGAATTAAAAGAATATTTACGGATTGATGGGAATGACGAAGATCGTTCTCTTTCTACTATTCTGCAATCATCCATTTTTTATTTGGAGAATGCAGGTGTGAAACAGCCAAGCGATTATTATTTAACTGTGGAGGACAAAGATGTGTTTGCATTACATCGATTAGCTATTATGATGCTTGCTACGCACTTTTACGAGAATCGTATAACTATTACGCCTTCCACAATTAAAACAGCTCAACAACCCATACCTTACGGCTTACAGTCGTTGATTTTACAGTTAAAGTGGGTGAATCCAGATGAACTATCGCAACAACAATAATGTTGGCCGGATGAATAAACGCGCTACTTTCTTAAATCCGCCGGGTACAATCACAAACGGATGGCCTAGTGATGAATGGACTAAACATGAAACCGTATGGGCAGAATTGAAGACTGCATAAGGTTACAAATTATTTAGTTCTGATGCTACGCAATGGCAAGGGAAATGTGTTATTGGTATTCGTTACCGTAAGGACATTACAGAAAACATGCGTGTTGAAATTGCTGGCAAAACATACGAAATGGATGCACCACCAATCAACGATAATGGCGATAATCAGTGGCTCACAATCTTTTTGAAAGAGGTGATGTAGATGCAATTAGAGATGCAAGGACTGGAAGCTTTGCTACAGAATCTTACGAACCTACCACTAGAAGAGGCGGATGAAAATAGAGCACTTAATGCAGCTGCTAAAGTTGTAAAAGAGGCCGTTATTGAAGAAGCGCCTGTAGATGATGGAACGTTAAAGAAAAACATCAAGGCACAGCGTGCAAAAGATGGTGAAGCAAAAGTTCATACTGGTGGTGCTTATCATTCACATTTAGTTGAATTTGGCCGTTCTGCAGGTAGTAAATATGCTCTTAAAAATGGAGTGCGACAAAAAGTCACTTGGGGCTCTACTGCACCTAATCCATTCTTTACACGCGGACTAGAAAGAAGCAAAGGCAGAGCAGTTGAAGTGATGAGTGATGAGATTAGAAAGGCATTGAGACTATGATTGATATTACTGCACATGTCACAGGTATTTTGGCACCACTTAATTTAAGTGTGTATTTTAATAGCGTTCCAACAGGTGCCACTATACCAAATCAATACATTACATTCTTAGAAATCGATGCAAAGCCAGCGCTTGAAGCATCTGATCAAGAATATGAAACTGAACGACTTATCCAAGTCAACGTTTGGTCGAAAGCCAATTACTATCAGCTTGTGGAGGACATTAAACGATTGATGGAATCGGCAGGTTACGAAAGAACATTCGAATATGATGCACCAAAACAAGAGGGCGATTCTCACTTTAACAAAGTATTGAGATTCGCCTTTTATGATGAATATTAAACATTAGGAGGTCATGAAAATGGCAGCTACAACGGTAAATGAAAAACCACAAAAGATTAGTTTAAAACGTATCCACTATGCACTAATGACAGATGAGCAAGCAGAGACTTGGGGAGATGTGAAAACATTAACAATGCCAATCTCTTTAACACTTACACCTAACTTTTCTGAAGCTTTTTTAGATGCAGGTGATCGTGTAGTGGACCAAGAAGCACAAATGGACTCAATTACAATTGCAGGAGAAACAGCAGATTTACCAACAGAGGTTTTAGTTGATTGGTACGGACACAAAAAATCATCAGAAGGTGGTATTGTAACTAACTCCAATGACACACCAAATGCCATTGCAATTGGCTTTGAATCAGGATCTAAACTTGTTTGGTTCTATAAAGCGAAATTAAAACCAGGTGAAGAATCGAATGCTACACGTAAAAAAGGTGAAACAAGTTATAAAGTGTATCCGTTTGCTGGTGAGGCATTACCTTTAATTGATGGAATTATCAAACATACAGTAGATACACGTGATGCAGGGGTAACAGCTACAGCAGAAACATTCTTCGCTTCAGTTGCAAAACCTACTGAACCAACAGTACCAACACCTTAAACAGAAGTCCTTTCGAGGGCTTCTTTTCTTTTAAATTAAATCAAAGTGACTAACGAAAAGGATGGATGAAATATGCAAATTACATTACGAATTGATGGACAGGATAAAACATTTACAAATGACTTTGTGAAGGCACGTGTTTTCCGAAACGCACTTAAAATGAATGAAAAAATGCGTTCGGAAGGTAGCGAAATTTCTGTTGAAACTTTTGATGAAATGATCGGATTTGTTGTGAATGTTTTTGACAATCAATTCACTGTGGATGACGTATGGGATGGTTTAGAAGCAGGACTTTTACAAAACGAAATTATGCGCGTATTCAACAGCGTGCTTAATATCGGTGGACTGGAAACTAAGTCTTCCATAGATGATGAGGGAAAGTAAGTGGCCTAACAGCCTATCAAAATATCAAAAAGTTCTATCGTGATTTATTGAAAGCTGGTTACAAGCTACATGAAATTGATGAAATGGATATACATTTCTGGTTTGAACTATCAAATGAAGATGATGAAGAAATAGAAGAGGTCACAGCCGACGAAATTAGTTGGTTGTGATTTTTATTTTTGCCAAAAAGGCGGTGAGAAATTATGGCGAGCTTAGGAAGTTTAGAAGTCAGTCTAAGTTTAAACGCATCGAATTTTAACGGTACTGTTGCACAGGTAAATCGTAATATGAAGGCGATGGGTAGTGAGTTACAAGCAATTCGAGCAAGAGGCACTGAATATGAAAACTCATTAACAGGACTTTCTCAAAAGCAAAATGTTCTATCACGATCTTTTGATGCGGCTTCTATTAAGTTACAAGAACAGCGACGCAGATATGATGAACTTGTGGCTTCTGGAACTGCATCGTCAGCGCAAATCGAAAGACAAGCCAATGCAGTTAACCAAGCACAAGCACAATATAATCGTTTAGAACGTGAGTTAGCAGAAGTTACAGAACAATTACGTATCCAGTCATCACAGTGGACTCAAGCTGGTCAACGCATGCAAGAGGTGGGCGGCAGATTAACTTCTATCGGTGATGGAATGTTGAACGTTGGTAAGAAATTATCAATGTATGTCACTGCACCAATAGCAGCAATGGGTGCTGGGGCGTTTAAAGCAGCTGTAGAATTTGAATCAGCCTTTGCAGGTGTTAGAAAAACTGTTGATGCCACTGAATCAGAATTCCAATTCTTCTCCGATGAGATTCGAAACATGTCTAAGGAGATACCTGCTGCTGCTACAGAGATTGCAAAGGTAGCTGAAGCTGTTGGGCAACTAGGGATTAAGAAAGAAGCAATTATAGGCTTTACACGTACAATGACTGATATGGGAGTAGCAACAAACATGTCAGCGGATGAAGCAGCGACTGCACTTGCAAGGTTTGCGAACATCACTAAGATGTCACAACAGGACTTCGATAAATTAGGCTCAACAGTCGTTGATCTTGGTAATAACTTTGCTACTACTGAATCAGAAATCATTGATATGGCCCTTCGTTTAGCGGGTGCAGGTGCTCAAATTGGTATGTCTGAAGCTGACATTCTTGGTCTTGCTACAGCCTTATCATCTGTTGGTATTCAAGCTGAAATGGGTGGTTCGGCCTTATCACGTGTAATGGTACGAATGCAAGTTGCTGCATCCACAGGTCTTGGACAAATGGACCAATTAACTCAAAAGACCGGTATGTCTTTACGAGAGTTGCAAATGCTTGCAGCTAACAACAGTATGGATTTTACAAGTTTGGCTGACTCACTAGGCATGACCAACAAAGAAATGAAGAACATTGTTAACGCAGGTGTTGACTTAGAAAACTTTGCAAAAGTTGCTGGGATGACTAGTAAGGACTTCAAAGAGGCATTCGAAAAAGATGCAGTTGGAGCAATTGGAGCATTTGTAAACGGTCTTGGCACAGCAGAACAAGCAGGGGATTCAGCTATCAACATGCTTCAAGAAATGGGTATCACAGAAATTCTTCTACGCGATTCATTACTACGTGCAGGGAATGCTAACGAACTATTCACAAGCTCGATAGACGTTGCAAATAAGGCTTGGGATGAAAATGTTGCTTTAACCAATGAAGCTGAACAACGTTACAAAACAACTGAATCACAACTGATTATTTTGAAAAATAAAGTTGTCGACTTAGGAATTACACTAGGAAACATATTAATCCCTGTTGTCTTATCTATTGTTGAAGTAGTTGGTCCTTGGATTGAAAAATTTGCAAGCCTTAGTGAGGGCACACAGAAACTAATCTTAGTTTTAGGTGGTATAGCAGCTGCTATAGGACCAATGATACTTGTTGCAGGTGCACTTGTATCGAGTGTAGGTACCATTGTTTCAGCCTTTGGATCAGTAGCATTAGCGATAGGTGAAGCTGGCGGTGTCGTAGCATTATTGACTTCAAAATTAAGCTTTCTTGGTCCAGCCTTTTCAGCTCTTACTGGTCCAATTGGAATCACTGTAGCTGCCTTAGGTGGACTAGCAATTGGAGCTGTAGCATTTGCCAAACATATGAGCAATGATGCTCTTCCAAGCGTTGAAAGGTTCGGAAAAGGTGTCTCTGAATCAACAAAGAAAGCATTAAACAGCTTCTTTGATCTAAGTGATGGAGCATCACAGTCTGTAACAAACATGTATGTGTCCTCCACAGAAGTTACTTCAGAAATGGCTAAAGAGCTCACTTCAAAATTCGATCAGATGAATAAGCAGATTGTAGAGGGCATGAAGAAAAGAAATGCTGATCAACTATCTGATTTACAAGATTTCTTTATGTTCTCATCTGCCCTATCTTCTGAAGAAGAACAGAAAATTATGGCTGATACACAAAAACGTAATGAATGGCAATTGAAAGAACAAAATGCCATGAATGAAAATGTTAAAGCCATTATTCAAAAAGCAGCAGATGAAAAGCGTGAACTGACAGAACGTGAGCATGAAATCATCAATAATTACAATCAAATGATGAAAGAAAATGCTGTTAGAACGTTTTCTGAAAGTGAACTTGAACAGAAGGTTATTTTGGAGCGTATGAAAGAAAATGCTTCAGTCATTTCAGCACAACAAGCAGCAGAAGTTGTGAAAAACGCTGTAAAACAAAAAGAAGAAGTAGTTAAAGAAGCGAATGAAAGCTACGAGAAACGCATTGCTCAAATTATTCAAATGCGTGATGAGTCTGGTGTGATCTCTGCTGAACAAGCTGACAAAATGATTGCTGAAGCTACTAAAGCTAAAGACCAAACAATTTACCTAGCTGAAGAACAACATCAAAAAATTGTAGAAACAGCCCAGAAACAAGCAGAGGAACATGTAGACAAGGTTAATTGGGAAACTGGCGAAATCTTATCTAAATGGGAAGTTTTTAAGAATAGACATTCTGAAATATTCGACACCATCGAAGAGTATTACAACAAAGTCATGGATGCCCTAAAAGAGGCTACTTCCACTGCTTATGAATTTATTAAGTCAGTTGTTGATGAAAAGTTAAGTGGTGTTGTTGAATTTGTAAAAGAACAACTAGATAAGTTAAAAGAATTTTGGGATGAAAATGGAGAAGCTATTTTAACAATAGTAAAGCTCTTCTTTGACAATATACTTTCCAACATTGAAATGGTTATGGGTTTAATCAAAGGTGTTTTTGAGATTGTTTGGCCAATAATTTCAGCGCTCGTTAAATTTGTTTGGGAAACAATTAAATTAACAATTGGCAATGCACTTGACCTTATCTTAGGTATCATTCAAACAATCTTAAAACTAATTCAAGGGGATTGGGAAGGCGCATGGAAATCAATTAAAAAAACTGCTGAAAATATAATGAATAATATCATAAAGTATTTTAAAAGTATTGATCTATTCCAGGTGGCTGTAGATATTTTACAAGGTTTTATAAATGGATTTGGTTCAATGGCTGAGGCGGTTTGGAAGAAAGCGGAGAGTGTTGCAGGTAGTATCGAAACAGCAATCCGGAAAAAATTAGACACACATTCCCCTTCTCGTGTAATGATAGCGATTGGTAAAGATGTAGGTGAAGGTTTAGCTATCGGGATTGATTCTACTCAAGAACGCAATGAAAATGCCATGAAAGAGCTAGGACAACTATTAATTAATGCAGCGAAAGCAAACCAAGCAGAAGTTACTAAAATAGCTGATGAAGCAGAGAAAAAACGTACTAAAATCCAAGCAGATGCTGCTAAAAAGAAACTCGATATTGAAAAGAAATTAGGCGTTGATTTACAAAAGGCTAACAATACGATTAATTCAAGAAAAAAAGGTGCAACAGCTAACGATACTTTAAGAGTTCAACAATTGAAAGAAACAGCAAATGCGAAACTCGTTAAGCTTGAACAAGATACTCAAGAAAAATTGAAAAAGATTAATGATAAAGCAACGACTGATATGGTCAAGAAGGAAGAAAAAGCAGCAAGTGAAAGATTGACAGTCATTAAGCGATTTATCGATGATAAAAAGTCTACGGATGAACTGTCTCTAATAACTGAAGCTCATATTTTAGAACAGTCGTTAAAGTTGTTTAAAGATGGAACGAAAGAAAAGATCGATATTCAGAAAATGTATAAAAAAGTGACTGAAAGTATCATCAAAGAAGAGGAAACAATTAATAAAACTTACCTTGATAACGTTAAAAAGCTGAATGATGATTACATCAAAGAAGAAGAACGTTTAACTAAAGTTTATGAAGATGAATTTAAGAAACGTAGAGATGCGTATTATTCATTTGCGGGTTTATTTGATGAAGTTGCACAACGTGATGTTTCAGGTACTGCGCTTATAGCTGCCTTACAGTCTCAAGTTACTGCTTTTGAAGATTGGCAGAAAAATATAGCAAGTCTTGCTTCAAAGGGTATTAACGAAGGATTACTTGCAGAATTACAAGAAATTGGACCAAAAGCAGGTGCTGAAATTGCAGCATTAAATACTTTGACTGAACAACAATTGGCAGAATACACCGAACTGTGGAAGACAAAGAATGAGCAAGCACGTAAACAAACGGAATCAGAGCTTACAGAATTAAAACAAAATACCGAAAAACAAATTAATGATTTACGTTTGAAAACAACAGAACAGCTTCGCATTTATCAGAATGAGTGGCGAAACAGTATGATTGCCTTAAAAGGTAATGTAAAAACTGAATTGGCTGAAATGCCGAGTATCGGTATGTATGCGGTGAGTGGTTTAATTGAAGGTATGATGTCCAAACAAGGGGATTTAATGAATGCTGCTCAAACACTTGCAGGGATGGTAGCAAGTGCATTTGCTGGAGCTTTAGACATTCATAGTCCGTCAAGAGTTATGAAAGGTTATGGTATTAATATAGGTGAAGGTTTAATTTTGGGTATTAATGAAATGGTAGGAAAGGTTGCTGGAGCCACTAAGCGGTTAGCAAAGGCAGTAACTGATGGAACCGTTAACTCAATGCCAGGAAACACAACGTCTTCAACAACAAATAATACAGAGAATACCTTTAACTTAAATGTAACTAGCCCTAAACCACTAGATCCGTATGAAACGGCACGATTAAGTAAAAACGGATGGAAAGAGATAGCACTACAAATTGGATAGCGAGGTGAAACCATGCGTACATCATTTGGATTTAACGAAAAATTAGTTTTCCACAATAATAAGGGACAGTCACTGGAAATATCAGTGACAAGTCCTTTTTTCTTGCAGTCAGCAGATGGGATTGATTCGTTAGAGAATGAATTCTATAGCGTGAAAAACTATAACGAAGATGGAACAAATATAAAGGGCTCTAGTGTCCGTGAAAGAAACATAGTTGTAGGTGGCCAACTTAGGCGACAAGATAAAGAAATGAATCGCCAAAAGTTAATTCGTTTTTTTAATCCGAAGAACAGGTTTATCTTAGAGTACACAAACGGTGACATCACTCGATTTATCAAATGTCGTGTAGAAAAATCACCTGTTATTAGTAAACATATATGGCCAGAATTCATGATTTCATTTTTATGTCCTAATCCATGGTGGTATACAGAGGAACAGAAATACGAAATTGCTATGTGGGTAGCTGCTTTTGAATTCGAACTTGAAATCGATGCCGATAAAGATGGTATTGAAATGGGTTATCGTGAGCCAAATAACGTGGTCAATATCTTTAATGACAGTGATACAGCTTCGCCATTACGCATCCAGTTCACAGCTATTGGTAGTGTAGTTGATCCTTATATTGAAGTCGTAGATACTGGTCGGATTGTCAAAATTGAAGGCACTTTACAGGGTGGAGATGTCGTTACTATTAATACTCAAAGAGGTAATGAATATGTCATTCTTGAACGAAATGGACAACAAATCAATTATTTCAATTACCTTTCCTACGATTCAGATATTCAGCTTAGTGTGGATGTTGGAGATAATCTAATTCGCTATGATGCTGCTGAATTTGTCTCTAATTTAGAGGTGTCTATTTACTTTACTCCTCAATTCGTGGGGGTGTAATCATGCTCTATGTATGTAATGAAAACTTCGAACGATTAGGATTCATCGGAAACTTCTCGTATCTCCTGTGGAGGAAAAAGTATGGGCCAGGTAGTGAGGCAGAAGTACACGTTGATGTGACTTCTAAAAACATTGAGTTGCTTAAAAAGGGCAATATCATTTTCCGCCAAGATGATAACGAGGCTATGTATATTTACTACCGGCAATTCGATGATAGTAGTGGCGTGGATCAGTTAGTTATTAAATGTTTCTCTTTAACACGATGGACAGACCGTAGAATATTATGGAAGCAATATGATTTTAATACAACACCAGAGAAAATTATGAGACAAATTATTACCGAAACAATGGTTAGTCCTACTGATATAGCACGTAAAACTACTCAAGTGCAACTAGCACCATTGCGAAATATTGGCCAAGTTATTCAACAGCAGATTTCATATAAATCAGTCTTTGAAGTATGTGAAAAATTATGTACAACATACGATCTCGGAATGCGTTGTTTATTTGATGGCCGAACACTTAAATATGATATTTATGAAGGTACAGATAGAACCATTAATCAAAGTTTAAATCCTCGTATTATCTTGTCAAAGAATCGTAGCAACTTACTTAAAAGAATGTATGAGGATGCTGATAACGATTTAAAAACAACTGCTCTTATTGGAGGAGCAGGAGAAGCAACTGCACGAAAGATGGCTACAATCGGGACATCTTTTAAAGGCCTCAATAGGAGAGAAATTTTTATTGATGCCAGGGAAATATCTGATACAAGAGATGTAGGGGGCGAACAAGTACCTATTCCATCAGGTGAATACAACTCTTTACTAGTAGCAAAAGGTAAAGAAAAAATAGCTGAATATACAGAGTTTATTGGCTTTGATTGTGAGTTAGATGTTACCAAAGAAAACACTAAATACAATGAAGATTTCTTTTTAGGTGATTTAATCACAATTAAAGATGATGAACTTGAAATTTTAATGAATAGTCGTGTTATGCAGGCTGACGAAGTATTTCAGCAGGACGGTAAATCTATCTATGTAACGGTAGGTAAGTCAGTTCCTACTCTTCCACAGGCTATTAGAAGGATGGTGAAATAAATGATTAAATTCGGGATGTTCAATTCAATTAATGGGGATAGACGATATAAAGCAGAGGATTTCGCACAGTATTTTGCAACGTTTATTGGCAATGGTATATTCGTCAAGCCTTCTGATTGTCTCCAGATTTTTGCTAATGGAGATTCAATGAGTGTAACTGTCCGAGCAGGAAAAGCATGGGTTAATGGCTACTGCTTAATCAATGATGATAATTATAACTTACCACTTTCTGTTGGTGATTCGACACTCAATCGAATTGATCGGATTGTTATAAGATTAGATTTTGTCCAACGTAAAATGAGTGTGGAGGTCAAGAAAGGTACATTATCCGCCTCACCAGTTGCACCTACTTTAAAACGTGATGCAGATGCTTATGAGTTAGCATTAGCTGATGTTTATATAGCAAAGGGTGCATTAACAATCAATCAAGCTGCTATTACTGATACTCGTTTAAATAATAATTTATGCGGTCTTATGCATGGTGTTGTAAATCAAGTCGATACCACAACTATTTTTAACCAATATCAACAATGGTTTAATGATTATTCTGTCACAAAAGCTCAAGAGTTTTTAACATGGCAAACTAATGTCACTTCGGCTTTAGAGAACTGGATTGATGCACAGGAACAAGGCTTTGAGGCTTGGCGACAAGCAGAAGAACAGCTTTACTATACGTGGTTAAATGGTAAGAGGAATGAGTTCGACTCTTGGTTTGCTAAAATTAAGGACATTCTTGATGAAAATGCTGCTGGAAATTTAGAATTGAGGATTGAAACCCATGAGTGGGCCGATAGACCTCACTACAAGATAGACCGTGTTACTGGGAAGAAGTATTCAACAGGTCTAGTTGTTATTGATGGGAAGATATTCCTTGAAACGGAGGAGATTGTGTAATGACGCTAACTGAATTAGCTAATCAACCTACCCAGGAGAAGATACTAGAGAAAGTTGAAAACATCGACTTGTATTCCGGCACAACAGTCAATGCCGATGGGAAGAAATTAGTCCCTGTAACTCAAGACGCTCTTGTCCCACGACTCATGGTGGCGGATTTCCCAAACGCTATTACGACTGTAGCAATATGGGATAACTTCTTGTTTCAGAAGACTTTTAGTTCGTTCTCTGGATATTTATACAATAGAACTACAGGCGAAACTACTAGAATCGAATTTACTAGTGATATTGTAAGAAATCTAAGTCCCGTGCTTGGAAACTATCAGCACACGGGTAAGTATATGTGTAATGATAGTTTTGCAGTTATCAATGATCCAGATGTGGGTCCGGTTTTACTATATACTGGCGTATATAGTTCGCAAGGTAACTCATGGGCGATACAACTCGAATTGAATCGTATTAAAGGTCTAACCATCCCTTATGGATTAGGCGATCAGGCATTACCCCTAACAGGATGGTCGTCGACTGCTCCTAAAGTTTACCAGACTAGGAAATATGTAATATTCCATAGAAATGGTATAGCTTCAGATTATATACTAGGGAATAAGAAATTTGACCAAATTACCAACCCTCTTAAGAGAATAACATGGACTCCCACACCACAAATTAACGGTCAATCTATTGTGGCGATATACAGAATTTCGGATGCTATGTTAGAAGACCAAGATGTCATGTTGGTAACTGGTGCTACTAGTGCACAAGTTGGGGGCACCCCTACTGCTGGATTTGTGGCACACATTAATATTGTAACGAAGCAAGTTTTATCATATGTTATGTTACCAACGACAACTACTGCACAAAACCTAGGTGAAGCCCCAATATATCAAAATGACAATGGTATGCAGATATATACAGGTGGAGCTAGCCCAGCATCGGTAATGTATCTAAACCGAAATACTTTAGAGTTCAAGACTTTATATAATAGATACGTATTCAACTATGGACATGTGATAGCGGTTGATGACGAATCAATTACTTTAGAGGCCGACTCTCATCAGGCAGCATTAGGTACAGACGTGATATCATCAACTATTCGTATGAGAAGGGAACGTATATTTTTCGACGGGCGCATAAGCGAGGTTGTTCCTGTCGGATTAATGCCGCTCGAATATGTGGCAAGTACCCTGAATACCGCTGGTCAGGTAAATGCCTTAGTGGGTTGGAATGGGGATAAATATATAGCCACTTATGGTGTGGGTACTCATTATGTCGGTATGTATACTGCCGAATGGGATCAAGTTATCACATCTTATAAGGAGGTGATAGAATAATGATATGGCTATATCCAGTCGGTGATACATTTACAGTATTTTATGTTAAACCAAACTTAGAAGGTCTTATCGAGCTTGACAGTCTACCAGAAAGTTCGGGTATCTTACGACGGGCAGAAGATG